>JACZST010000012.1:0-4821 GCA_022574065.1 Acidobacteriota bacterium | reverse complement strand
GGCATCGATCTCGAAGCGCTCTTCGGGCGGGCGAGACTGATCCCTCGCGATCGCCTTCAGCTCCGCCCGTTTTGCAGCGTAGCGCTCGACCAGCTTGCGCCGCAGCCAGGCGGGGGCGACGATCAATTTGCGATACCGGACCGGCTTGGCGTAGCCGGTGAGGTGGTTGAACAGTTCGGACAGATCGGCCCCGATGTCCTCGTCTGCGGTGTACAGGCCTAGATCCTCGTACAGCTTTGCCGTGATCGGGTTGTAGTTCCCGGTGCCGATGTGCGAGTAGCGTCGGATCCCTTCCGGTTCCTTGCGCACCACGAGCAGGGTTTTGCTGTGCGTCTTGAGATCACGGACTCCATACACGACGTGTACTCCGGCCGACTCCAGCATTCGGGCCCAGCTGATGTTCGCCGCCTCGTCGAAGCGTGCCTTCAACTCGACCAACACCACCACCTGTTTGCCCGCCTCGGCGGCCTCGACCAGACGTCGCACCACCGCTTCCTCACCGCCGATGGCCGGATCGTCCGGGATCGACGTCCGATACAACGTCTGTTTGATGGCCAGCACGTCTGGGTCGGCGGCGGCCTGAGCCAGGAAGGCAGCGGTCGACGTAGCGAACGACTCATATGGGTAGTGGACGAGGATGTCGCCGCGCTTCAACTCTTCGAAGAAGTCGACGCGGCGCCCTGAGCGATCCGCCAGCCTCGGCTGGGTGGTCGGTGTCCACGCGGGATCCTTCAGTTCCGGCCGGTTGAGCGCATACAGGCTCCACAGGCCGTCGAGCCCGAGCGGTGCCTCCCGTTGGTACGCCTCGTCGGGGCCGAGCTGGAGACCGTGCAGGAGCAAATCGAGGACCGGCCCCGAAATGCCGGCCTCGACCTCGAGGCGTACCGCACGAGCGGCCCGCTGCCGGTAGCGGAGGACGTCCTCCATCGCCTTGATCAGATCATCGGCCTCCTCCTCCTCGACGGCGAGGTCAGCGCTGCGGGTGACCCGGAAGGTGTAGTGGTCGATGACGTCGAGACCTCCGAAGAGCCGCCCCATGTGGTGACCGACCACCTGCTCGAGGGGAACGAAACGATCCCCGTCTTCGAGGGCGATGAACCGAGCAACATTGCGGGGAATTTTCACCCTGGCGAACTGCACCTCGTCACGGTCGGGGTCACGCAACAGGACCGCCAGGTTGAGCGACAGGTCGGAGATGAACGGGAAGGGGTGCGAAGGGTCGACCGCCAGCGGAGTGAGGACCGGGAAGATCTCGGTCTCGAACACGAAGTCGATGTGGTCGCGGTCCGTCGTGTCGAGGGCGTCGTAGGCGACGATCTCGATCTGTTCCTCGGCAAGCGCCGGGATCAACTCCTTGGTCACCAGGGAGTCGATGCTGGCGTTGATCGAGATGACCCGTTCCCTGATGGCTGCCAGCTGCTGCTGAGGGCTCATCCCGTCCGGGGAGGCCTGGGTGATCCCGCCAGCCGCCTGCTCGAAGAGGCCGGCGACACGCACCTGATAGAACTCGTCGAGGTTGCCGGACACGATCGCCACGAACCTCACCCGTTCCAGCAGGGGCCGATCAGCGGATTCGGCGAGGCTGAGCACGCGCTCCTGGAAGTCGAGAAGCGATAACTCACGATTGATGAATCGGGTTTCGGTCATCTCCGTGGTCATCGGCACATGATACGGGACCCCAGAGTGGGACCCCTGGGAAGTTGCCAGTTGCCAGTTTCATCACGAAGGGTTGCAGTCAACTGCCCTGGCTACTACCTACGACTCTTGTCGAGCTCGTCTACCTTGGCCAGGCGGCGCAGGTGGCGCTCCTCGCCGGAAAACTCCGCGGCAAGGAATGCTTCGGTGATCTCCCAAGCCAACTCAGAGCCGACCACCCTCGCCCCGAGTGACAGCACGTTCAACCCATCATGCTCGACCGCCTGGTGTGCGGTGTATACGTCGTGGACGGTGGCCGCCTTGATGCCGGTGATCTTGCCGGCGGCGATCGACGCTCCCGCTCCGGAGCCGCACACCACGATGCCGCGTTCGACATCCCCGGAAACGACGGCTCGAGCGACCGCTGCGGCTGAATCGGGGTAGTCGGACGGCTCGGCATCGAAGGCCCCGACATCGAGAACCTCGTGGCCGGCCTTCTCCAGGCGGGCCGCCAATTCTTCCTTCAGGTAGAACCCGGCGTGGTCGGTTCCAAGCGATACCCGCAAACCGTTGCTCCTTCGCTCGTGAGGCAGGGTAGTGGTGAGGATGCGGGCGCGCTCTACGCTTGCTCGGATGCGTCGGCTCCCCTTCGGAATGCTGCTGCTGGTGCTGGCCGCTTGCTCGAGCGGCCCCGAAGCGCCGTTGGTCGACGGGGTGGATATGGTCTGCATCGAGCCGCTTTGCATCACTTATCCGGCGGGGTGGGACGTTGTTGAGGAGGGTGCAGGGTTCATCGCCTTCGCCCACCCGGACGCTCTCGAACAGGCGCTGGCGACGGTTGGTCCACTGAATATGCAGGCGGTCGTAGAGGGCGCAGGTGGGTCGTGGCCCGCACCGACCGAAGAGGTCGTGCGTTCGTTCTGGCGGCTGCTCGAGGAGGCGGACGTCGCCACCTTCGGGAGGATGGAAAGGCTCACCGGTGGCGCCTTTCGCTCCGAGGGAACCTACGAGGATGGACGCTTGTGGCACCTGCTGATCCCGGGGACGCGGAACGGAGGCGTCGGCGTCGAGGTACGCGGTCCAAATGCCTCATGGCAGAGCCACGCCGACGTGTTCTTCAGCAATGTCGCGGTCTTCGAAGCCAGCCTTCACGCAGGCGTCGACCCCCGTGGCCAGCTTGTGTCTTCGAGATGACGAAGGAGTGCCTAACTAGAACCGGTGCGGTCACAAGTTCCACGAGTGACGATTCGCCGCGCTTCGTCCAGGTCGTCGGGGGTTCCGATGTCGACGTAACCTCCCTGCTCGAAGACCACCCCCTCAACCGCCAAGCCGTCGTCGAGGGCAGCCTGCACGACATCGCCCACGGATAACTCATGGTGCAGAAGCTGCATCGCGGCATCGGCTCTGCCATTGTCGCCTTGTTCGAGAAAGTCGGTCAGATACGCACTGAAGCGGGGAGTCCACACTGCGATCGACCATGAGTAATGCAGTCCACGATCAGGTTGTTTGATTACCACCCCGATCGGTCGCAGCTGATCGTCGAGAACCACCATGTCGACCTTCTCAGGACGGTCGGTGGGGAACAAGCCCAACACGAGATCGGCACCGGTGCGGTTCTGACAGTGAAGGAGCGCCGAAAACGCATCTCGCGGCTCAAACAGAATGTCCGGATAACCCAAACCCACGAGACGTCCCCTGGTAAACGACAAGCCAGCCGCCACCGAGTGCAGCTCGCTCGGCGTTTCACCAACGACGACATACGCCAAGTCGACACCAAGACTCTGGTAGCCAAGCATGGCCTGAGGCACGTCCCACTTCCCATCACGGAGGACGACAACGGCATGACCGATACCGGCGAGGGCCAGCCGGCGCAACAGGTGAGCGCACACCGGCTCTCCACCTATCTCAGCGACCTCCTTGCTACCCGGCACGCTGTCACCAAGGCGGCGCCCCCGACCAGCTGCCGGGATCACAGCGAAAACCGGCTCGGCAGCCTTCGATTCGCCGTCGAGTGAGCGGCGCGGCCATGATCCTGGATTGGTTCCAACTTGCGACATCAAAGCGTCTTTCGTGGTCTGCCCCCACCGCGCCACACAACCGAGTTGTAGCTCACTCGACTCATCCGCGAGACGGCATGGATGTATGTGGACGTATCAGAAACTTACACAGATCACAGACCCGGACATGACGTTGCGCCAGCGCATAGCCGGCCGTTCGAGACGTGGGCCCAATGCCAGCCCGTGATCCGAGCCTTCCGACGGAAGATCGTGCGGCCCAACGTTCGGACCTCTGGAGGGCACGACTAGTCCCGGGCCGAAACGTGCAACGAATACGTCGGCGAGGTCACCGTCGGTGAGGTCACCGTCGGTGTGGCTGTAGATCTGACGGACGACTTCTTTGGCGTGCCACGCGGTATTCACTTCACCTCTCGGGTCACCAGCTGCGAACAGACCCAGCAGCTTGGTGCGGCCCGTCTCGGTGACGCTCATCGGCTTTGGTCAACAGACGTCGGATCGATACAGCGGGTCGTGTTTGCGTCCCCGGTGTCCGACGGTTTCGTTCTGGATGCAGCGACGGCACCCATCGAGAAAGATTCCGATTGCCGCCGGCCCTCGCGGCAGAACAAGGTCTCATCCAACACAACTGCGGTGACCTCACCGATCCGATCCTAAGCGCCGACCAGTGCGGTGCCGTAAGCGATCGCCGCGTCGTTGACCTTGTGTCAGTCACAGATGGGGTTGGACCCGGTAGTGAGCCCCTTCTGAGAGTTCGAGGCTGGTCCAGGTGTTCCCCGCGAGTGCTCAGACCCACTCGCGGCGGACGGCGACTACCGACAACACCAGCAGCAACGCCGCGGTGCTGGCGAATACCGGGAGCACTGGCACATCAAAGATCGGGTCCTCGATTGCAGCCTTCGCACCGGACTCGCCGGAAATGTGTGCGAGCGCCACCGGCGTTGCCGATTCCAGCCCGACATACTCGGCCGGCGGTTCCAACCCGGCAGCGTTGGCTTGGAGCGCAGGCAGTTGGAGGAGCGCGGTGAACAGGACCGCGAGCAGCGCGACAACGAACGCCCTGGCCAGAGGAGATCTTCCATCTCGCGACACCGTGAAGCCGTTTGTGGTTTGCTCGATGTCGGAGGGGTTCAAGGATCGGTCTTTGCTCATATCATCTGGGTAACCGATG
>JACZST010000197.1 GCA_022574065.1 Acidobacteriota bacterium | reverse complement strand
CGCTGTTCGTCGTTCCCGGGAGCGACGTGCACAGCCCGATCGGCTCGATGCCCGGTCATGCCCAGCTCTCGGTAGATGAGGTATTGCCGGTGGTCAAAGAAGCCTCTTCTGTCGGAGTTGGCGGTGTGATCCTCTTCGGCATCCCGGCGTCCAAGGACGAGCAGGGGTCCGGAGCCTGGGATCCCGCTGGTCCGGTACCGGAAACGATCCGCGCCATCAAGGACCAGGTCGACGACATAACCGTGTGGGCAGATGTCTGCCTGTGTGAGTACACGAGCCACGGCCACTGCGGCGTCCTCTCCGGCGAGACGGTCGACAACGATGCCACGCTGCCGCTCCTCGCCCAGGCCGCAGTTGTGTATGCCGATGCCGGGGCCGACGTCATCGCACCGTCCGATATGATGGACGGAAGGGTGGCGGCGATCCGCACCGCATTGGACGCTGCCGGCCACCGCGAGCTCGCCCTGTGCTCGTACTCGGCGAAATATGCCAGCGCCTATTACGGACCGTTTCGCGAAGCCGCCGAATCTGCGCCGGCGTTCGGGGATCGCCGCACCCACCAGATGGATCCGCCAAACGTTCGCGAAGCGTTGGTCGAGGTCGCCCAGGACCTGGCGGAGGGCGCAGACATGGTGATGGTGAAGCCGGCCGGGCCCTACCTCGACGTTATCTCGGCGGTGCGGGATTCGGTCGATGTCCCGGTTGTCGCGTACCAGGTGTCGGGTGAATTTTCGATGATCGAAGCCGCTGCAGCCAACGGCTGGATCGACGGGGAACGTGTCATGCTCGAATCGTTGACAGGCATCACCCGCGCCGGCGCCTCGATCGTTCTCACCTATTTTGCCACACGGGCCGCCCGTGCCCTGGAAGCATTGTGAGCGCCGCACAGTTGCTGCACGACGAGCGATCTGAATCCAAAGGCTGGTTCCGCCGCGCCGTCGAAGTAATGCCGGGAGGCGTCAACTCACCGGTCCGGGCATTCAAGGCTGTCGGCGGCACGCCACCGTTCGTGGCATCGGCCACCGGTCCGTACCTCACCACCGTCGATGGCGACGATCTCATCGACCTGATCGCCTCGTGGGGGGCCCTCATCCTCGGTCACGCCCATCCCGCCGTCGTCACCGCCGTCGAGGAGGCGGCCCGCAGAGGTACCTCCTTCGGACTGCCAACGTCGCAGGAGGTGGAGCTGGCCGAGCTCATCGTGTCGCTTGTGCCGTCGATCGAAGTGGTTCGAATGGTGAACTCGGGCACCGAGGCGACCGCCTCCGCGGTGCGAGTCGCCAGGGCAGCAACCGCCAAGTCGGGCATCGTCAAGTTCGCAGGCTGCTACCACGGTCACGCCGACCCGTTCCTCGTCAGAGCCGGCAGCGGCGTCGCCACCCTCGGTGAGCCCGATAGCCCTGGAGTGCCCGCGGCGACGGTCGCCGATACGCGACTGGCTCGATTCAACGATCTCGAATCGGTCGAGCGTGCCTTCGCCGGTGGCGACATAGCCGCCGTGATCGTCGAGCCGGTGGCGGGAAACATGGGGGTTGTGCCGCCCGCTTCCGGATTCCTCAACGGCTTGCGCGAGCTTTGCGATCGGTGGGGAGCGATACTCATCTTCGACGAGGTGATGACCGGCTTCCGGGTCGCCCGAGGCGGAGCCCAAGAGCGCTATGGGGTCACCCCCGACCTGACATGTCTCGGCAAGGTGGTCGCAGGGGGAACTCCGGCGGCTGCGTACGGGGGCAGCGAGGACCTGATGCGGCGGGTTGCCCCCGACGGACCCGTCTATCAGGCGGGGACGTTGGCAGGGAACCCCTTGGCGGTGGCGGCCGGGCTGGCGTGCCTGCGTCACCTCGTCGAACACCCGGAGCTATACGACGAACTCGAGGCCCTGGGTGCCCGCCTCGAGTCAAGGGTTTCCGCGGCTCTCGAAGAGCACGGCGTGGCCGGATGTGTGCAACGGGTGGGAGCGATGTTCACCGTGTTCTTCGGCCCTGACCTGGTGCGATCTTGGGACGAAGCCGCCACCGTCGACCGCGACCGGTTCGCTCGATTCTTCCATGCTGCCTACCGGCGTGGCGTGCTGCTGGCACCGTCACCGTTCGAATCTCTGTTCTTGATGGAGGCACACACAGCCGTGATCGATGAGGTGGCTGAGACGCTGGCAGCTGCGGTTGGAGAAGCCAGGTGAACCGGCCCCTGGTCGAAGCGCTGCATCGCAGCCCGCTGTATCGACCGCCGCTATGGATCATGCGGCAGGCAGGTCGCTACCTGCCTGAGTACCGCGAGCTCAGAGGACGGCACTCGTTCCAGGAAGCAGTGTCGACACCGGAGCTGGCAGCCGAGATCACCCTGCAACCGATCCGCCGGTTCGGAATGGACGGCGCAGTCATCTTCGCCGACATCATGACACCGCTCGAGGCGATGGGTGTGGACATGACCTTCGACCCGGGCCCGCGGCTGCGGCCGCACACACTGGAGGAGGTGATCGCTCTCGGGGAGCTCGACCTGGATCGGGTCGGTTTCGTCGCGGAAACGATCCACCTGGTCCGCGATGACCTTCCTGAGCAGACCGCCGTTATTGGATTCGCCGGGGGACCGGTCACCGTCCTCGCTTACCTCGTCGAAGGCGGCGGTTCCAAGGACTTCCTCGCCCTTCGCAGCGCGGTGCGCCGGGACCCGGCCGCCACCGCCGAGGCGCTGGAAATCCTCGCCCGAACCACAAACGAGTATCTCGCCATGCAGGTCGGCGCCGGCGCCGATGTCGTCCAGCTCTTTGACACCTTGGCGGGGCTGCTCGACCGCTCCACGTTCGAGCGTCTGACGATCCCGGCGGCGAGGGCAAGTCTCGCCGACCTGGAGGTGCCGCGCATCTATTTTGCTCCCGGCGCCGGGCACACCCTCGACCTCCAGGCAAAAATCGGTGCCGACGGCTACGGCGTCGACTGGCGCGTCCCCATCGACGAGGCCTGGAGCCGCCTCGGAGACGTCGCGGTGCAGGGCAATCTCGACCCGGCAACGCTCCTAACCGACCCGAGCACGATCAGGCGTGAGGTGAGAGATCTGCTCGCTCGGACCGCAGGACGACCCGGTCACGTAGTGAATCTCGGCCACGGGATCGACAGGAACACCCCCCTGGAGCACGTGACTGCCTTCGTAGAAGCGGTGCGGTCGTGATCGAGGTCACCTCGGAGCTGCACGCCAGGAACCGCCATCGGGTGGGTTGCCGCCCGGTTTTCGAAGACGGCATTCGGTGACGGTGCGTGTGGTGGTCATCGGCGGAGGGCTAGCAGGGCTTTTCACCGCGTCCGAACTCCTGTTGGCGGGCGTCGATGATGTTCTCGTGCTCGAAGAGTCAACGGTGCCGGGAGGCGTCGCCCGGACCATCCGCCGCGGCGGCTACTCCCTGGAACCGGCCGTCGGCACGATGCTGCTCCCGCATCCCCAACTCTCTTCACTCCTGGCACGGATCGGCGCCGACGTCGTCCCAACCGAGCCTGCGGCGGCGATCCGCTACGTGTATACCAAGGGACGCCTCGTCGCTGTGCCGGTTTCACCTAAAGCGATCCTCGCGCCCCTGGTGTCCCTGCCGGCCAAACTACGAGCAGCCGCC
>JACZST010000196.1 GCA_022574065.1 Acidobacteriota bacterium | reverse complement strand
GTGAAAGTCGCGCTTGGCGACGACGAGATTGCCCGTCGTTTCGCCTATCTCTGGGTCGCCGACCGGCTGAGACTCGGTCTGATAGACGAACAAGGGAAGCCCATCCGCCCCGCCGGTGACGCTCATGAGCCCATCGCCTGATATGCCCTGTAGTGAAGCGATCCGGAATTGCTCACACGTCGCCGCTTCGCAAACTGCCAACCATGCAGTGCCATCGGCCCGATAGGCAATGATCGGGTTGCCGTCGGGTCCCACCATGAGCGACCTCACTCCGCCGGCCGCGTGAGCACCAAGCAGTGTCACCGTCGCTTGGGAACAAGCGGAGTCGTGACATACCGCGATCTGGAACTGATTGGCCGGGGAGTAGGCGATCACCGGGAGCCCGTTGGCCCCAAAAACTAGCTTCGCTGGGCCTTCATCCTCGGTGCCGGTGTCGTCGAAGACCGAGACGGTGACCTGCGAGCAGGCTGGATCGGCGCACCGGGCGAGCCGGAATTCGCCGTTGGCTACCGGATAGGCGACGGCCAGGAGCCCATCCGGATCGAGGGCCGGGCTGAACGGTCCGGCGAAGAAGCCGGGGACATCGAGGGCTGTGACGACGGATTCGACACAGGCGGGATCTGCACAGGTCGCCACTTTCACCGGACTGCCCTCCTCGGAGAGGTCTTGGTAGAGGAGGACCGGCAGGCCGTCGGCTGCGAGCGTGATAACCGGAGCGAACCACATCGAGGCGGGGCCTATCCGGTTGGTTTCGGCCTGGGCACAGTCGGGATCGGCGCATTTGCTGACCGCTACGGCCTCTTCTTCGGTGGTATAGATGGCGTCCCAGGCGAAGACCGGCAGGCCATCGGCGGGAAGGGCCGCGCTCGCCTCGAAGAACTCGAGTCCGGAACCCGTAATCAAGGTGCTCTCGACGCAGCCGGGATCGGAGCAACGGGCCAATCCGATGGCGAAATCGATCTCGCCTTCGGGCCCAAGCTCCCCAACATCGACCGGATACACGATGAGAGGTGCGCCGACGGCATCAAAGCTGATGTCGACCGGTGGCCAGGTGCCGACACCCGCGACCACGACGGTGGTCACCGACCAATGCTCGCCGCCGATGTTCACTTCCGATGGAGCGGCCGACTCGGAAGTTGGCCGAGTGCAGCCTGGGTCGGCGCATCGGAGCAGGGCCACATCACTGCCCGTTCCGAAAGCGATGATCGGTCGACCGTCTGCCCCGACGACCGTCGATTGACGCTCGCTCGCCGCTATGCCAAGGCTGTTGACCGCTGGATCGGTGCACACCTGGTCGGAGCACACGGCGATCCACAATTCACCCTCCAGCACCCACGACAACAACGGAACGTCATCCGGCCCCAGCACGACCTGCGCCGAAGACAAGAACTCTCCGGGTTGGGGGATCGACGTCTCCGTGCGACTATCGCACATCGCGTCACGGCAGGCGATCAACCGGGTTAACGCTGGTTGGGAATCGTCCTCGGTCGCGTCAGGCTCGCCCTGGGCGAGGACCATCGGGCGGTCGGATGAGTCCAGGACAAGGCTCGGGGCGTTGGTGAACTCCTCGCTCAGTGTCGTGATCGCTACTCCGCTGGCGCAGGTCGGGTCGGCGCACCGCGCCAGTCGCAGGCTGTTCTCCCCTTCCCACATGCCGTAGACCAGGACGGGGTTACCGCTAGCGTCGACGGTCAGGTCGAGGCCGGAGAATCCAGTGGCGATGTCGAGGACGGTCCTGGTATTGCCAAGGATGCAGGCTGCGTCACCGCAGGCCAAGATCACGACCTCGCCCCGTTCACCGGTCCAGGTGTAGTAGGCGAGCACCGGCAGCCCGTTCCCGGCGATGACCATGCCGCGGCCTCCGTTTGTTCCGGTGGTGTTGCCCTCTTCGATGGTGGTGACCTCACCGGATCGGGCGTACTTCAGCACCGTGATTAGGGGCTGGTTGGCCGGAGCCGGGGGGCCGAATTCAACGTAGGAGATCGCAGCCGTATCGTCGTCGAACAAGGCCACCGATATCGGGTTCCTATTGGCGAGCTGAGTGTTCGGTACCAGTTCGACCCGGTCGACGCCGGAGGAGCAGGTGGCGTCGTCGCACCGAGCCACCCAGATGGAACCTGCGGAGCCGTAAGCCAGCACCGGATTCCCGGCTGAGTCGAGCACCATGCTCAGCCCGGCACCGGCCACTCCCTCGCCGTGCACCACCGAGATCGATTGGCCGGAAGTTTCCTCCGGCGGACCCGGAATAGTGGTGGAGATCGGTTCATCGACGACTTCTCCTGACAGCAGCCGGATGGCGACCAGCGGGCCGCCGATCACGAGGAGCACGACCGCAGCGGCCGCCAATGCGATTGCCCATCGTGGGAGTCGCCGGGTGGCGGGACGTGGCTCGTACGGCACCTCGCCGACCAGCTCGTCGATCGAGAGCGGCGCGACGTAGGTCTCAAGCTGTTCGCCGTAGCCGGCCAGCTGGCGTTCGAGATCAATCGCCAACATCCACCTCCAATGCGGCGCGGAGCTTGGCCATGCCACGTTCCAGGTGTTTGCGAACCGTTCCCGTAGCCACCCCGAGAACGTCGGCCGTCTCGGCGTGGGTGTACCCGAAGCTGTGAACCAGCAGCACCACCGTGCGTTGCCTGTTAGTCAGATCCTCGAGCGCAGCAGAAAGGCCGGGCTCCACCCATGGCCAGTGCTGATGCTCTACCTCAGGCAGACGAGGTGGGCGACGTCGCAGACGTCGGACCCGGCTCGTCGCAACCCGGTAGAGATAGCCGGCCGGATTCTCCATTTCTCTTACTCGATCCCAGTGCTCCCAGGCATAGGCGGGGGCCTCGGCAGCGCTCTCCGGTCCCAGGTCCGGGCCGTAGCGGGCGATAAGGGCGGTCTGCAAGCGCGTCTCCACCTCCCGCACAAACTCGGTAAAGGAGTCGACCCTCGTCTGTTCCGGTGCTACCAAGTCGAGAACCTCTTGCCCCATAGAGCCTCGAGCGACCTATCTGAGAGACACGCTATGCCGATCGACGGCGCCGACCAGGGAAAATCGAGAACGCACGCAGGAGGCTACTCGACGCACAGGCGGTTTTCAGTGAGTTTCAGGAGAACATCTCACAAAAGTACCCGATCCGCGAGGGAGGAAGTCTCCCGCTTGCCCACGTCCAGGATTCGCTCGCACCCGAAGAGGCGATAATCGGATGGTTGGGTATGAAACCGATTGCGCCCGACTCTGTCGGCCGTGTGTGGGTTTACGTGATTCGTTCGACGGGCGCGGTGCATTGGGCTCCATTGCAAGACCGCGTTGGTGATGATGCCATCATCGAGTTGAGCCGCGACTATCGACGCGCCTTAACACACCCGGATCCGCTGGGCGACACCGGCGACGAACTCGCCCACGAGGTGTATTTGCGCCGGATCAAGCCGGTGGAACCGGCGTTGAATGGCGTCAACACGCTGACCGTGATTCCGTCCGGTGGGATGCTTGGTATCCCTGTGGAGTCACTCATTGATGACAACCATCATTATATAGGCGATCGCTTCGCCGTCCGCTACTCGCCGTCCGCCAGTATCTTGTCTTGGCTCAAGGAGAGGCAACGCAGTTCGACCTCACCGGGTCGAATC
>JACZST010000011.1 GCA_022574065.1 Acidobacteriota bacterium | reverse complement strand
CGTCTTCCAGGCGCGTCCTGTGCCGTTGATCAAGCTCGTTCAGTCTTCCCAGCATCTCCAGACGTAACATCTCTTGCATCGGGATAAACAATTCCGCTGTCGGATCTTGAGCCCGCTCGGCGAGCGTCTCGGCGCGTGCCGTCCACTCCTCCGTCTCAGTAAATCGGCCGTGCAATAGAGCATGTCCTGCTCGTGAGAGCGCCGTCCAAGCCAGCCAGAGCGGACGTCGGATCTCTTCCGCCAAGACAATCAAAGACTCCAGCTCCTGGTCTGCTCTAGCTAGCTGACCGAGTTCCAGGAAACTCATCCTCCGGAAGAAGGTGCCATACACTTGGGTCTCTCTGTTGCCGCTTGACTCGCCCAGTCTCATCAGTTCATCACCGTCTGCTAGTCGATCTTCCGTATGTGGGTCGATCTCAAGCGCAAGCTTTATGAAAAGGGCCTCGTGGAGGGCCTGTGGATCACCAACCTGGCGCGCCGCCTCGACGAGGTCACGCCCGAACTGCTCTAGCGGGGCCAGGGTGTCTTCCGGTGTTTGCGAGGTGACGCGCTGGGCGCCGCGTACCTCGGCCAGAGCGCCCAGGATGGCGGCCTTGGTGAGCCCCGCGGCACGGAGCAGGTCGCCGGTCTCACCATCGGCGACGGCCAAAGCCAACAGAATGTGCTCGACCGAAACGTAGGTGTCTTTCATCGAGGACTTCTCGGCCTCGGCGGCTTCGAGTACCTTGATAGTGTCGGGGGAAAAGCCGACCTCGACGGCGGCGCCAAAGACCTGGGGGACGCCCTCCAGCAGGCGTCGCAGCGGACCCGTGATGTCGCTGCGGTCGACTTCAAGCCTGGCCAGCAAGGGAAGAATGATGGTGTCGGGCTGGCCGAACAACGCTTCCGCCAGGTGGGCCAGGGTCACCTGCTGGTGATTTCGACCCGAAGCACCCTCGCGAGCAGCGAGGACTGCCTGCTGGGCTTTCTGGGTAAAGGTGTTGATATCCATCCTGTCTCCGCAACGCAATCTATCCGGAACACTCGAGAAGTGTTGAAGCCGCCAACGGGGACACCACCCTGATCACAACCCTCGGCGGCTACTTCGGTCTCCTGCTACTACCCGCCTGGGGGTGACGAGCGCTCGAAGTCGTTCCGCCGCAAGGTCGACGCTGAGCGTTGGCTGGCTGCCCAAGAGGTCGATCGGCTGCGGGGTGAGTGGACCGATCCTCGTCCTGCTCGGAGCACGTTCGCGGGCAGGTCGAGGGCTTTCACCAGGAACGCAGCCATTTGGCCACGAGTCACGGCTGAGCCGGGGCAGTACAGGTCGTTGGTCGGCGGGTTGGCATCCTCTCCCTCTCTGATGGGGGAGGCAGAAACCCGTTCTGTCAAAACGGTTCTGCTTCGTGGAGCTGAGGGGATTCGAACCCCTGACCCCTTGACTGCTAGTCAGGAGAAGGGGGTTCCGCCTGGTCCCGGCTCGTCCCGATTTGTAGCGTCACCTTGGGTTTCGCGGATTCCGCTCTCCGGTCGGTCCCACCTGGTCCCGGCCCGTTCTCGGGAATCCGTTATCAGGATGTGATCAGTCACGGAACCCGGGTCTCTCCGTTGGTTCCCCTCGGTCGTGGCGATCACCCGATAGGAGGCGTTCGGTGTACGCAGCCGAGACATGTCGTGGGCTCCTCGAGGAGGACACACGGCCGAGCTGTCAGAGTCGACATTGTTCGTCAGCTCATGGCGTGCCTTGTGGCGCGCGGCCGGCCTGCTCATGGTCGTAGTTGCCCTGCTGGCAATGTCCTGGCTCACGCTGGTCTCCCTGGCCAAGAGCTATGAGACGTTCTGTCGGATCCGGGAAAGCCCGGGCGAGACTGCGGTACGGGTCGTGGACATCGATGTGCTGGGCCGCCAAGTCACTTGTGAATTCATTTCCGATGGCATGCTGTGCTAAACGGTTTTCGCCGATGCGAAGGCACTCGTCGTAGTTTCGTCACTGGCGGTCGTGGTAATGGGAGTCGGAGTCCTCGCAGCAACCATCATGTGGCGTACTCGACCCGGGCGGGCTCGCGCCGGCGGTGACGCCTGAAACCTCGTCCCCCTCCCGCCATTCAGCACTCGGTTCGGATAACACGGCCAGCTTGAGAGCGCACGCCGAGGTGAACTTGAAATAATCCCGATTATGGGCGCACGCTCGACTCCAAGGTATTGACCGGACCCCGCGGCCGGTCAGAACCCTTCTAAGCCCCGTTTTGGATCCGTCTGGCATAGGACACCGGGCGGATCCGACGCCTCAACGCCAAAAGGACGTCCCGCTACGCGATCTGACATTGGGGAGACGCGACGCGGACGTCCCGCTACGCGATCGGACATCGGGGGGACGCGACGCGGACGTCCCGCTACCCGATCGGACATTCGGGGACAGTCCCGAGCGCTTCTGCAGACCGCTAGATATTGCCGGTTCCCGGCTGGCTCGTAGGGGTTTGGAGTGGCGACGTTTGCGTGATTATGCGTGGCTTCGGGCGTGACTGCGTGGGGCCTCTACAAGCCCTGCGCCTTTTTCCGTCACCGGTTTACGGTGCCGGTTGACGACGAGGGTGCCGGTCATACCGGCTTGGGCGGATCGAACACTGGAACGCATAGGTGCCCGGGCGGTCGGGGACGAGCCCGCCTGTGGCCCGTTGGCCGGCGGTGGCGACGATTCGGAATCCGAGTTCTGGGATTGTGAGGTCGTGATGATGGCTCCTGGTAGCGCAACGGTGATGAGGGTTAGACCGGACCGGAGGAGGCGTGCCTCTCGCACCTCGCGATCAGCGCCTCAGGTCCTGGCGTCGCGATTCGAACTCTTCGCGGTCGATGTCGCCTCGGGCGTACCGTTCTTCGAGGATCTCCAGGGCGCGGCTGTCACGCTGTCCGCTGCTCCCGGTGAACTGTCGGACCCCCCAGATGATGAGAAGGATCGTTCCTCCCCAAAACAGGGCCATCATCAGCAACATCAGCACTATCCATCCGGCGCCCGGATCCCATCCCCACATCCTCTCGAACTCCTTTCTTGGCAGCTTTGTGTGCGTCACTGCTGATGGTATGCCTGTTCTCGGGTTGGCCACAGCCGTGCACCCAACAGTCAGCGCCGAAGGGAAGCGACGCGGCGACCGTCTCAATACACTGAGACGGAGTGGGACTGTCGACGACGAGGAGTGACATGAAGAAACTGGCGGTGTTGGTGCTGGCGTGCGGCGTGGCGCTCGCGGTGATGGTGGTGTGGAAGCGCCAGTCGGCCGGGCCTCGTCGCACGATGGGGGAGAAGATGCAAGAGCGGATGGAGGCGATGCCCGAGGACTTCCCGCCTCGGGTCATGTTCGACAACGTGGCCACCACCAAGGAGAACGCCCTGCGGATTCTCGAGCTCCTCGAGAAGGGCGGCAGCGCCGCCGGGCAAGAGGCCCTCGACCTGGAGGCAAAATCGGGAACGGCATCATGAGGAAGGGCCTGTTGACCTAACTTTGAAGGCGACGAATGAGCAATGAGAATCCTTCGTGGTGGTCGAGCTAGGCGAAGCTAACTACACCAAACAGTGGCCCCGCGTTGGCCCGTCGCCACGAGGCCGAAGAAAACGGTAAAGAACCCAGCCGACAGAGCCAGGAGCCGACCGGCCCACTTCCCCATGCTGGTCAAAGGCATCGACACCTCCTTGTCGACCCCATCGTCGCTCGGTTCACCAGGCCCGGGTAGAGGCTTTCGCTACCTTCGGCGGGCTGACCCACGTGTAGCTGCGAGAACGCCTCGGCGGCCGTGCCCAGGAACGCATCCGATCACTTGCTACCGAGCCACATCGCTCGAACCGGCCAGCCACCCATATCGAGGCGTGTTTGGTTGTCAAGGGGGTTTTGGCCGGGGGTGGCCGAGCGGAAGAGCCGGCAATTAGGATGCAAGTCCGGCCACGCGCGCTGGCGACGAGCACATCGTCGTCGACCTCTCACGAATTGTCGGCCGGCTGTTCGGCTGGCAAGGCGGCGATAGGGCCACATGACACTGCACGTAGGGCGTACGCCACCACCGCGGGTGTTCACGTAGAGCGATTTGCGATGGGTCTTCTCGGCCACGGACGGCTGTGCGAACGTGCGTGAGTCGGCCAGTAGGGGGATGACGATGCGCCAGGGGCTGGGTGACGAGGCGGTGTAGGTCGACTCGAGATCCCGCGGCCTCAATGGCTCACATTTCCATGTCGCCCATGTGCATGGTGCCGTCGGCGTCGGTGTGGGACCGCATGAAGAGCCGTTCCCCGGCAACGATGAGGACGATGCCGGCGGCGGAAGCGAAGAGGACCAGTGTGTCTTCGGACCCTTTGACCCATAGGAAGGCGGCCAGGACGATGACGTCGAGGACGATGGCCGTGGCCACGATGGCAGGGCGCACGTCGATACGGGATCGGAGGTGGCGGAGGATCCCCCAATGGATGGCGATGTCCATGATGAGATAGAAGATCGCGCCGAGCGCAGCGATCCGCCGCAGATCAAAGAGGATCGTCAGCGCCATGGCGAACGCGACCGTGTAGACCATGGCGTGGGTGCGAACCGTGCCCGGCAGCCTGAAGTGGCGGTGAGGAACTTGGTTCATGCGGGTGAGCATCGCCAGCATCCGGGAGGCGGCGAAGACGCTGGCCATGACTCCCGAAGCGGTGGCAACCAGAGCCAGGCCGACGGTGAACCAGAGCCCGGCGTCGCCGAAGGCGGGTCGTGCAGCCTTGGCGAGGGCGAAATTCTCGGCGGCGATGATTTCGGTGAGAGTGAGGTTGCCGGCGACGGTCAACGAAATCGCGACGTAAAGGACACCGCTGATCGCGATCGAGATGATGATCGCCCGCCCGGTGTTGCGGTGCGGGTCGACGATCTCGCCACCGCTGTTGGTGATCGTGGTGAACCCCTTGTAAGCGAGGATGGCCAGTGCCACCGCAGCCAGGAACCCCCCGGAGGAGAGCGTCTCCGCACCTTGTGACCCGTTGGTGAAATTGTCGGCATTGACGAACCACAGCCCCACGATGGCGAAGACCGCGAGTCCGCCGATCTTGATGGCGGCCATGGCGCCTTGGGAGGCCTGGACGGTGCGGTTGCCGGCGATGTTGACCAGGAAGGCGGCAGCGAGCAGGGCGACACCGAGAGCGGGCACCCAGAAGGTTGTGGGCTCGAGAGGGACGATCTGGAGGAGATAGGCGCCGAAGGTGCGGGCCACGAGGCTCTCGCTGATGACCATCGAGACGTACATGAACAGGGAAAAGACACCGGTCGCCATGCCGAGGCCGTACGCCTCGCGGAGGAACATGGCGATTCCACCCGATGAGGGGAACGCGTTGGACAGTTTCACGTAGGAGTAGGCGCTGAACGACACGACGACGCCGGCGGCGATAAAGGCGACGGGGAACAGGTCGCCGGCGAGGGCCGCGACCTGGCCGGTCAGGGCAAAGATGCCGGCTCCGATCATCACCCCGGTGCCGAGCGCCACGGCACCAAAGAGGCTCAGGCTCTCGGCCTCGTCCTCGGGAGCACCACCCTCCGCGCCCGACATGCCATGGTCCATGCTGTTCATGGTCGTGGCTCAGGGGCCGGGTATCTACAGCCGAATGACGATTCGTGTGTGGTGGTCATCCTCGGGTCTTCTCACCGGTCGGTTCCTCGGCGCGTCGGACTCTACGGTGGCGAACTCGGCACGGCCGGCCCGCACCACTGTGATCGCTGGGCGCCGACCCGCTCGCTCGCTGCGGATCGGAGGTGTGATCGCCCTCATCGTTGTGCGCGCTCAGTCAGAAGGGAGGAACCCGCCACCGTCAACAACACCGGCCGATTGCGCTGTCGGTGCTCACGGGTGATGGTGGTGTTCTCCGGGCCTGCTGCCCACCTCGGCTGAAGAGGAAGAGAGGGCTTGACTTTCGAGCCGACTGGAAGGCGTATGGTCGAGTCACCAGGAAGGAACTGACCAGGAAGAAGCGGTTTGGCCGCCAGGTAGGCCGGGACGTACCCGACGAACAAGCCACCGGCGTCGGCGTTTCCGCTCGCCGCTGCAAGGCCCACCGGAGCACTCGGGGGCGGTGCATTTTCGTGTACCGACGAGAACCACGCAGCTGTCTCGACCGGGTGCGGGCCTCTTCCGAAGCGACGGACCGGGTGGGTGTTCAGCGGTTACGCGTCCACCAGATCCGAGCACCGAGCACGGCGAGAAAGACTCCACCGGCGGCGAGGAGGACTCGGAGGTATGCGAGCCGGCTCGATCCGGTCTCTGCCACTTCGACCGCGAGCACATAGACACCGGCCGCGACGAGGAACAGGGTGACGGCGATTGCCAGCGCTAGCCGGTTGACCGCGCGGTGGAGCCCCTTCGCCTCTAATTCCCGGCCGCGCTCGCGAGTTGCGAGTTCGAGGTCGCCGGTTTCGAGTCGTTGGAGAAGCCTGTCCACTCGATGGGGGAGACCCTCGAAGAGTCTGACCATATCGAGTGCGTCCCGTCCGACGCGGCGTAGAACCGTCGTCGGCGAGGTTCTCTCCTTGAGGAACGCCGCCAACTCGGGTTCGAGAGCCTGGAAGAACAAGAAATCCGGGTCGACGAGTACCGCGGCGCTTTCGAGCATGGCGAGTACCTTGAACAGGAGAGCCAGGCTGGCCGGGAATTGGAGCTGATGCCGATGGGCGATCCGCATCAGCTCACCGACCATGTCACCGGCGGCGAGGTCCTCGAAGGACCTGTCTCCGACACGATAGAACAGGTGGTCGAGGTCGCGGGCGACGCCGCTTCGGTGAGCCTCGGGTTCGGTGACACCCAGGGCCCAGAGGGCGTCGAGTATCCCTTCAGTGTCACCTGAGGCCATCGAGTAGGCGAAGTCGAGGAAGTGCTCGCGTTGGCGTTCGGTGAGGGTGCCGACCATCCCGAAGTCGATGAGCCCGATCCGGAGGTCCTCGGTAACGATGAAGTTGCCGGGATGCGGGTCTGCATGAAAGAAGCCTTCTCGGAAGATCTGGGTGAAGGCGGTGTGTAGCGCCACCATGGCGAGGCGATGGCGATCATCAGGTGTCAGGCGGGTGTCGAGGGCGACGTCGGCAAAGTCGGTGCCCCGGACCTCGTCCATGACGAGTACTCGCGACGTCGAATAGTCCCAGTAGATCGTCGGGATGAACACGGCGGCGTCGTCGCGGTGGATGCCTCTGATACGGTCGGCGTTGTCGCCCTCGTTGGTGTAGTCGAGCTCATTCCGCAACGTGAAGGCGAACTCCTCGAAGAAGCCCTCAACGTCGTAAAACGTATCTGCGGAGTCCCGGGAGGTGCGGCGTCGGATCCAGCGGTGCAGGATGGCGAGGTCCATCTCGACCGTTGCACGCGTTTCCGGCTTTTGGATCTTGACCACGACGGCTTCGCCGCTGTGCAGCGTTGCCCGGTAGACCTGCCCGATGGAACCAGATCCAATGGGATCGGTATCGAATGTCGCAAACACCTCGTCGCGAGGCACCGGGAGCTCGGCGTCGAGGACCAGGGCCATGTCCGGGAACGGAACCGGTGGTACGCCGCTCTGGAGTCGGGCGAGCTCCGATGCGTACTCGGCCCCGATCAAATCGCCGCGGGTGCTGAGGATCTGGGCCAGCTTGATGAAGGTCGGGCCCAGATCCTCGAACGCCATCCGGAGATGCTCCGGACCCGAATAGGGTTCGTCACGACGCGGGTGGCTCAACAGTCCCCGCTGGAACGGCAGTAACCATCCCATCCCGGTCTGGACCAGCGTCAAGCCGAGACCGTGGCGCACCAGAGCGCTAACGATCTGGCGTTCGCGTTTCCACCGCTGCCGCCGGTTCCACGCCTGGTTGCGTCGCTGCCATCGCACCGTCAGGGGACGCATCCTCCCTACCTTTCCCGGTCGGAGCCTGCCATCGTAGCCACCCCCCATCCGGCTCTCTGAGGGGAGCGATCCTTGCCGCAAAACGGAGATTCCTCAGCCACAAACCCGCAACGACGTCTACCGAGGCGACCAGCAAGCCTCCTCGGAAAGCGACTAGCCGACGAGCTGGATGCCGATTCCACGTTCCTCGTGGCGATCGTTCGTGCCTGACTTTCAGGAGCTTCAGAAACATCAAGAATGCGGCCCTCGATCGGGTTGAGCCGGTGATCGCGCTCGTAGGCGCTGGTGACAGCACCCAGACGATCCTGCTGGATCCTTGTCGTGGGTCCTGCGGCCGAATTGGTTCCGCCGGGCGCTCGCCCGGGTCCATGAGCAGCTTCGGAAAGTCGGCCTAACTCATCCCGGAAGTGTCAGGCATTGGCGTCGTTCACCTGACGAGCCTCTGGTGCCGGACCCAGTTGGCTTCACGACCTACTCCTTCTACTAGCACGCAACCCTTCGAGGCCACAACTCCAGTACGGGCGGCCCGGCGTTGGGTCAGCAACGCTGTACCGGATGGGACCAACGACCCTACCGGCACGCTTTGACCTGTCATACCGTGCTCTTGTGAAATTGTTCACAATTATGAATAGGAGATTGTGATGTCAAAGCGACTGCAAATCATCGGAATCGTGCTTGCCGTGTTCGGCCTGGGTTTCGTGCTTGCCGGTGGGTACGCCTACCTGCAAGTCCAGGACGGATATGACTCCCTCCAGGCCTTCAGCGAGGCACAGAACGTGACCCTCAGCTACAACGAGGACGGCGAGCTCGTCGATCGGGGCACCACCGAAGGTGCCGATGCGATCATGACGTTGCTCACCGACGAGTGGGGTTACCCGGTGGTCGAGTCGGATCTCGATCCGGACGATCCACTGGTCAACACCGCCTCGGAGTACATGTTCCAGATGGCGACGGTCGGCTACCACGTGCTCAACGGCACCCAGACCGTCGTGCTTGCCGAAGACGCTGAGTATCAAGGCGAGTTCTTCCCGGCAGGCACCTACGAGTTCGAGGTCGACGGGCGCTACTGGACGGATTTCGATCGCGGGCACCCGATCGAGGGCCCGGCTCGCGAACAGGCATGGACCAGCACGGTTCACGGCCTGTTCGGCGAGCTCGGTGTCGGCACCGTGACCGCCTCCACCCTCCAGCTCGGTCTGGCATTTGCCGGAGTTCTGGCTGGACTCGGCATCACGTTCGCGCTGCTCGGTGGCGGATTGATCTGGGCCGGAACGGGACGCGACGAGATCGTCACCCTGGCGATCGATGATCGGATTCCCGAACCGAGCGTGGTTTAAGCACAGGAGACCGAATAATAACCTGAGAACGCTGGGGTCCCGGAAGCCGACCGGGACCCCGACGCGTTCGAAGGATTCTCTTCGGCCAGGCTCGACAATGCCTTCTTGCTTCCTCGGCCAGGACCTCAGAAGTGCTGCGTTAAGGAAATGTTCACGTGGTTGTGGGAACGCTTTGCCGTTGCGCCGCGTTGAGGTGGTCAGTGTCGTCCGAACCTAGGGGTCCCCATGTCTCGTCGTTCCACCAGTCTCATCATCCTCTTGGTCGCCTTCGCCCTTGTCGCCGCAGCCTGTAGCTCGGATAGCGAGGCCGAAACCACCACGACTCAGGCCACAACGACTTCCGAGGTCACGACCACCACCGGAGCGACCACCACGACTCCCGAGGCGACCACCACGACTCCCGAGGCGACGACCACGACTTCCGAGGATCCGGTCAGTCCACCGAGTGCGACGTTCGCCATCTCCGAGGTCGGCTTCGGCACTGCCGGCTACGTCGAGATCACCAACATCAGCGACGCCACCGCCAGCCTCGATGGGCTCTGGCTGTGCCAGCAACCCTCGTACCACCAGCTCTCCGGCACGCTGGAGCCGGGGGAGAGCGTTCGCTTCGACGCCGCTGATAGCCGTTACGGAACACTCAACGCCGACGGTGGCGCTATGGGCCTGTACACCTCGGGTGATTTCGGAAGCTCGGATGCGATCATCGGTTACGTGGCCTGGGGGCCTTCCGGACATGGCCGTCTCGGCGTTGCCATCACCGCGGGGGTATGGACCGAGGACTCATCGGTTGATGCCACGGGCGCGTCGTTGATCAGCACCAGCGAGCTCGCACCCATCAGCGCCGAGGGCTGGGCCACCGGCTGAGCCCGTCGTTCGGTCTACAGTCGTCAACGAGCTGGATGACCGACAACGACCACAGCGATATCCCCGAGCTCAGCGTCTCGCCGCTCGAGCTGTTCTTCGACCTCGTATTTGTCTTCGCGGTCACCCAGACCGTCTCGCTCATCGAGCATGACCCGACGGTAACCGGCGTCCTCGGCGGTGCGCTGGTGTTTTTCATGTTGTGGTGGGCCTGGCAGCAATACACCTGGGGAATCAACGTCATCGGCAACGAACGTGTCGTGGTGCAGCTCGCCCTCATCCTGGCGATGGGGATCAGCCTCTTCATGGCGTTGGTGGTTCCCGATGCCTTCGGCGACGACGCCCGTCTTTTTGGCATTGCCTACTCGTTGGTGCTGTTCCTCGGCCTCACCCTTTTCTACGCCGGGCTCGACACGATGGACGCCCGCCGCGCCTTGCTTCAGTACCTGCCCCTGGCGGCCGCAGGCGGAGTGGTGGTGCTGGTCGGCAGCTTCCTCACCCCAACGTGGCGGGTCGCCGCTTGGGTGGCCGGCATGGCGCTGGAGCTGTTGGCGACGACCGCCACCCGGACGTACGACTTCAAGATCCGACCCGGCCACTTTGCTGAGCGCCACGGCCTGTTCGTCATCCTGGCGCTCGGAGAGTCCATCGTCGCCATCGGGCTGACGGCGGTCGAGCTCGACCGCAGCCTCGAGGTCGCCATCGCCCTCGGCGCAGCGTTTCTGGGAGCCGTCACCATCTGGTGGTTCTACTTCGGCCGCTTCGCCGGCCGCGCCGAGGAGGCACTGCGAGCGACCGCCGGCATAGCCGGCACCACCATGGCGCGAGATCTGTACACCATGGGTCACTTCCCGGTCGTCTTCGGGATCGTGCTCTACGCAGTGGCCGCCGAGGAGGTGGTCTCGCACCCGGCCGACCCACTCTCTACATCGGGTCAATGGATCTTCGCCCTGGCGGTGGCGCTGGTCGTCTTTGGCCTGCTTGGGGCAATGAAACGGGCCGGCGGACCGCTGTTGTGGGAGAGCGTCATCGCAGCGTTGGTGGTGATCGCGGTAACCCTCGTTGTGCCGATCGCGGGATGGGCGCTGATACTCGTGTTCGTGGCGGCGATCGTGATCGCGATGATGGCGCAGACCCGCCGGCTCTCCGAGCTGGCTGCGGCGTAGCCGAGGGAACGAGAGCCGGATACCATCGATGCCACGCCAATTTCGAGAGGAGCCCGTATGTCAGACGACGTGGTGTATCGATCGAAGGTCAAGATCGAACGGGTCAGGGGTCCGATTCGCAATGCCTGGGTGCCCGGTAGGGATGACCCAGTCACGTTTGGCGTCCACGACGAGATAGCCGAGCACTACGGCACCGATCTGGGCGAGTATCCACCGGACGCCACGACGCTCGACTACGTCGTTGCCGCGGCGGCCGGCTGACTGACCGGCACCCTTGGAGGCGCGCTGGAGGCGCGCGGCATCAACGCAAGTCATGGAAACCTCACCTCAGAGGCGGTGGGAGAGATCGAGTTGGATGGGAAGGTCCTCGTCATCAAACGCATCCACGTGACCTACACGTTGCGGGGCGCCGGTGACGCCGATGAGGAGACTCAGGAGAAGATCGACCGTGCTCATGCCCGTCACGCCGAGTTCTGCCCGGTGGCAAGAAGCATCAGAGACTCGATCGATATCAGCACATCACTGGAACTGGTCTGATCGGTACCTGTTTCCTCCCCTATTGGGGGAGGTGGCAGCGGCGAAGCCGCTGACGGAGGGGGCTACAGGCCAAGCCCCCCTCCCCGCCTGTTTCCTCCCCTCCCGGGGGAGGTGCCGAGCGGAGCGAGGCGGAGGGGGCTCTTGCGGTTTTCCCCCAAAAAAAGGAGGAGAAACAGATCGCAGCTCGTTGTTCCGATCACAAAGCTGGTAACTGGGAACTGGCAACCGCTCGTAAACCCACGCCTCGCATGCTGACCCCTTTACCATGCCGCCTATGACCTATGAGGTGAAAACGCGCGTCTTCGAGGGGCCCCTCGATCTGCTGCTGCAACTGATCACTTCGCATCAGGTGGAAATCACCGAGCTCAGCCTCAGCGATCTCATCACCGAGTATCTCGACTACGTCGATGTGATGCGCGACCTCGAGCTCGATGTGACGAGCGAGTTCCTGTTGATCGCGTCGACGCTCATCCAGATCAAGGCCCGGCACCTGCTCCCGGATGATCGGGCACTCGACCTCGACGACGAGCTCGCCTTCGCCGGGGAGCGAGATCGGCTGCTGGCCCGACTGCTGATAAACCTCACCTTCAAGGATGTCGCCGCCGTCCTAGCCCACCGCATCGAGGCGAACGACCGCTTCGTCGGACGCATGGTCGGGCTCGAGGACGTGACACCCCCGGCACCCAGGCTGGTGCTCCGAGTCGACCTCGCCGGTCTGGCGACCATCGCCGATCGCGTCTTTGCCGATGCCTACGACGAACCGGACACGGACCATCTCGCGATGGAGCTGCCGTCGGTCCAGGAGGCGATCGTCGACCTCCAGGCACGAATGGCGGGGGCCGTAGAGACCGACTTCGAGGACCTCGTCGTCCATTGCACCAGCTCGCTCGAGGTCGTCGCCTACTTCCTCGGCCTGCTCGAGTTGGCGCGTTGGGGGATCGTCCGCGTGTCGCAAGAAGACCGATTCGCACCCATCGTCGTCGGGTACAGCGAGACGGAGGCCGCCGAGAGATTCGACGCGCTGATGCGAGGACAGGAGGCGCAGTGAGTGGGGTAGGCGCCGCCATCGAGGCGATCCTGTTCGTCGCAGAGACGCCCGTGTCCGAGACCGACCTCGCAGAGGTTCTCGAGATCCCCCGCGACCAGGTGGCCGTGGCCCTGGGAGAGATCCAGGAGGGGCTGGAATCCCGCGACGGGGGGCTGGCGCTGAGACAGGTCGGTGGCGGCTGGCGCCTATACACGACACCAGAGACCAAGCCGTACCTGGAGCGGTTCGCTGCATCGGAGAAGGCGACCCGGCTTTCTGGTGCAGCGTTGGAGACGCTGGCGGTGGTGGCCTACAAACAACCGGTGTCTCGTGGCCAGGTTGCAGAGATCCGCGGGGTCGACTCGGAGCGGGCGCTGCAAACCCTGCAACGTCACGGGCTCGTTCAGGAAATCGGCCATGCACCCGGGCCCGGACAGGCCTTGTTGTACGGGACCACCGACCTGATGCTGGAAAAGCTCGGTGTCAACTCGATCGGCGAACTACCGCCATTGGCCGACCACGTGCCGCCGGCTGAGGTCGTCGAAACGCTGGAGCGCCCGTTCCGCCCGGAGGGATCATCGAACGGATTCACAAGCTGATCGCCCGTTCGGGTTTCGCATCCAGGCGAGCCGCGGAGCGATTGATCGAGGCCGGGCGGGTCACGATCGATGGGGTTCCAGCCCACTTGGGACAACAAGCCGATCCGGCGAGCGCCGAGATCCGGATCGACGGTGTCCCGCTCCCGGTCGCACCGGGCCTTGCCTCGTACCTCGTGTACAAGCCACCTGGTGTGGTCACCACAACGAGCGATCCGCAAGGGAGGCCGATCGTGACCGACCTGGTGCCAGACGAGCCGCGGATCTTTCCGGTGGGAAGGCTCGACGTCGACTCCGAGGGGCTCATCATCTTGACCAACGACGGCGACCTGACTCTGCGCCTCACCCACCCTCGCTACGGTGTGCATAAGACCTACGTAGCGATGGTCGACGGCCATATCGACGCCGCCGCACTTCGGAGACTCACCGACGGTGTGATGCTCGATGACGGGCCGGCCGCCGCGGTGAGCGCCAAGCTCGTGGATCGCTACCGAGAGGCATCGATCGTCGAGATAGTGATGGGGGAGGGCAGGAACCGGATCGTGCGCCGCATGCTGGCCGCCGCCGGGCACCCGGTGCAGCGATTGACTCGCACCGCAATCGGGCCGCTGCGGGATCGCAGGTTGGCTCCGGGCAGCTCACGTCCGCTGACCATCGTTGAGATCAGAGACCTGTACGCCGCAGCAGGAGACGATGACGATGGCTGACCGAGATACCCGGGTGATCACACCGCCTGAGGGTGTATTCACCACCGGGGTGCGGGTTCCCGGCGACAAGTCGCTCTCGCATCGAGCCCTGCTGCTGGCGGCGATGGCCGAAGGCGAGAGCCGGATCACCGGCCTCGCCCCGGGGGCAGATGTCGCCACCACCTTGCGGGCGATCCGACGCTTCGGCGTCAAGGCCACTCGGGAGCGAATCACGGGGCTCCGGTGGATGGCCCCGGACGACCCCATCGACTGCGCCAATTCGGGCACCACGATGCGTCTCCTCGCCGGCGCCGCCGCAGGATCGGCCTTCCGCACCACCTTGGTCGGAGACGAGTCGCTGATGCGCCGCCCGATGGATCGGTTGGCTGCCCCGCTCGGCGCCCTCGGCGCCAACATCGAGACGAGCGCGGGTGGCGTTCCTCCGCTCGTCACCCACGGCGGACGCCTCCGCGGCGCCGACGTCGTGGTCGATCTCGCATCGGCCCAGGTGCGCACCGCCTTCGAGTTCGCCGCCATCCAGGCGGAAGGGGCATCCACCATCGACGGGCCTGAGGGTTTTCGGGACCACACGGAACGCTGGCTGGAGACCTTCGGTCTCGGAGAGCGAGTCGGTGACGGCAAGTTCCGGGTCGACCCGGGACCGATCCCCGCTACCGAGTACGAGATCCCGGCGGATCCATCGAGCGCCGCCTACCTATGGGCGGCAGCCGCCATCATCGATGGCTCCCAGGTCGCGACACCTGGCGTTTCGTTGAACCCCGGGCGGCTCGGGTTCCTATCCATTCTGGAACGCATGGGAGCGGAGGTTCAGGCCGAGATCACCGGTGCGATCCACGGCGACCCGGTCGGTGTGGTCTCGGTGACCGGGGTGGGTTTGACCGCAACCGAGGTGTCGGGAGCGTTGGCGGCGGCTGCGATCGATGAGCTTCCGATCGTCGCCGTGCTCGCTGCCTACGCCGAGGGCGTCACCGTGGTCCGAGATGCGGCTGAGCTCCGAGTCAAGGAAAGCGACCGGATCGATTCCACAGTCGCCATGATCCGATCCCTTGGCGGAGGAGCTGAGCCCACCGCCGACGGCTTCGAGGTGCTTGGGACCGGTTTTCTGGAGGGGGGCATCGTGGCCGCCGCGGGGGACCACCGGATTGCCATGAGCGCAGGAGTGGCGGCTACCGGAGCCAACGGACCGGTGACGATCGAGGGTGTGTCTGCTGCCGCCGTATCCTGGCCGACGTTCTTCGACACGTTGGAGGCTGTGTGGTCATCACGATCGACGGACCGGGCGGGGTAGGGAAATCGACCGTCGCCGGCCTTGTGGCCGAAGCGCTCGACCTTCCTCATCTCGAGACCGGTTCGACCTATCGAGCGGCGGCGCTGGCCACGCTGCGTCGCGGCGGCGATCCCGCTGCGCAAGGCGACGTTCTCGAGGCGCTCGACGCGGTCATCCTCTCCTTCGACAATGGAACCGTTTCGCTGGACGGCGAGGGTGTGACCACCGCCATTCGATCACCCGAGGTAACGGCGGCGTCGAGCGCGGTGGCCGTGCATCCTCGAGTTCGGGAGCGGGTGGTGGATCTACAACGATCGTGGTTATGGAATCGGGGCGACTCCGGCGTGGTCGATGGTCGCGACATCGGGACCGTGGTGTTCCCCGACGCCGAGGTGAAGGTGTATCTGACCGCGACCCCCGAGGTCAGGGCTGCCAGGCGGGCCACAGATGCAGAGGCCGCAGGCATGGACGTGTCCGCGATCGCCGCCGAGCTTGCAGCAAGGGACCATGCCGATTCGACCCGCAAGGCTTCCCCGCTGCACCCGGCAAGCGATGCGGTCGTCATCGACACCGGACACCTGTCCGCGGACCAGGTCACCGAGATTGTGCTCCGCCATGTCACTGAGGCGCAGGCGTTGACGCTGTCATCTCTTCTCGCCGAGCACAACCCTCAGGTCATCGACCTGACTCGGACCCTTCGCGCCGTGGTTCGCTCCGCCCTGCCGTTGGCGACCGAGAAGGTGAACATCGGATGGCACGGCCTCGGGTACCACGACCCTGATGCCGGCTATGTTGCCGGCATCTTTCCCGGAGAAGGGTCGGTGAAGCTCGGTTTCGAACACGGCGTGGAGCTTCCCGATCCCGAGGGCTTGCTCGTCGGGGACGGCACCCAGCTGCGCTACGTGGTAATCGACGAGTGGGATGAGAAGCTCCGCGACCCCGTCACCGACCTGCTCGAAGCAGCCGTGGAATACGGATCGACCTAGCCGATTTTGTTGCCAGTTCCCGGTGACCAATTGTCAGCTGTGTGACCGGAACAACAGGCTGCGATCGCTTTTCTGAGAACTGGGAACTGGCGGCTGGGAAGTGAGCGCAGCGAGCTACCGGATCTTGCTTGCGACTCGTGACTCTCTAGACCTCGATCAACTCCAGCGCCTCGGTCGCACCCCAGTCCCGATCCTCATCGATGGGGCCGGACGCCCCGACGTCGCGTGCCGCGAACCCCCCCTCTACCAGGGCCTGCAGCGTCGCAACAAAGGAGCGCAGGCGAGGCGGGAGAGGAAAGTACTCGTCCTCGTCGGTCACGCTCGCCGGGTTCGTGCCCGCAGGCGTCGTCCCGGTCGTCGTGGCCGTGTTGTCCCTTTTGCCGGCGTCGATGTCGTCCTGGTTCAGGAGGTAGGTGCCCTTGAAGGTCGTGGTGTCAACCTGACCCGGAATCAGTGTGATGGGTCCGCCGTCGACCGTGAACAGCGGGTCGGTAACGGTCACGTTCGTGAGCGTCACGTTGCCCGTGTTCTCCACCCGGAAGGTGTATTTGATCTCGTCATCCACGTCGGCCCGGTTGTCCGGATCCACCACCGTGGTGTCGAGCGCGCCGGTCTTCTCCAGGTCGATCGCCGGGGTCCGGAGCAGAGTCACTCCCCCGGGATCGGTGGCTTCTGTTGAACCCGA
>JACZST010000010.1 GCA_022574065.1 Acidobacteriota bacterium | reverse complement strand
AAGCGGCAGGAGCGGAAAAATGGCTCTACTTCTGTCGAGACGAGTGGTCACCGATCGTTACCAGCTCTCCCAAACCGTTCGATGAGGCCTCGGTTGCGGACGGCGCGTTTTCCCACGCTTCTTCCTACCGCGTAGGCGAGTCCGGCGAGCGTCGCTGCTCCCGCGGCTGCGGTCGTACGCTTGATGACCTTCTTCCTCGTTCTACTGAATTCGACGATCGGCCAGCCACGGTGCCCGGCGACGGCCTCGAGGGCGCGATCCGGGTTGACGGCAACGGGATGACCGACGGCCTCCAGCATGGGGAGGTCGCTGGCCGAATCGGTATAGGCATAGGACAGCTGCAGGTCGTAGCCCATCTCCTTGGCGAGCCGGCGCACCGCGTCGGCCTTGCCCTCGCCATAACAGAACGGCTCGGCGAGCTCACCGGTGTAGATCCCGTCTTCGATTTCGGCAACGGTGCCGATGCCGCCGGTCATCCCGATTGCCTTGGCGAAGGCGTCGACGATCTCAACCGGCGACGCCGACACGATGTAGGTATCGCGACCGGCTGCGTGATGTAGGTCGATCAGACCTGTTGCCTCGCGTCGCACGTCGCTTTCGAGTGAAGGAATGATCTGATCGCCGAGCTTCTCCAACTCGGCGACGGAAACGCCGGCGATCGCTCCAAGCACCCTATTTTTGACCGCTTCGGTCTTCTCGTCGGAAGCGCCGGCAAAGACGAAAGCCAGCGTGCTCAGCGCGTCCTTCGCCAGGTCCCGATTGGCGAGCATTCCGGCCCGGTACGCTGCCCAGCCGAGGGAGAACACCGAAGAACCGCTGATGATCGTCCGGTCGAGGTCGAAGAAGGCGGCGCCGCGCCCATCGTTCGTCGAGGTCACCGTGCGTCCATGTCCGCCGTGTCGATCGCAAACAGGGTCGTCGCCCCGGACGTCGCCGCCGCAAGCAACCCGGCTGATCGGGGAAGGATGTTGGTGGCGTAGAAGCCGGCGGTATCGACCTTGGCATCGAGCCACGAGTCGGCTCTGTTTGCCAACGCGGCAAGGGCGAGCCGTGCCAGGTAGTAGCCGCCGGCCACGGTGCCGAAGAGATCGAGGTAGGGGGTGGCACCGCCGAGCACGTCGTTCGGATCGTCTCGATCGAGAAGCCACGACGTGGCTTGGCGCAGGTGGTCGAGAGATTCGGAGAGTTGAGCCCTGATCGCAAGCAGGCGTTCGTCGGAACCCGCAGCCAACTCGGCGTCCAGCGCCGCGATCTCATCGAGGTAGGAGCCGATCACGGTGCCGTTACCCATCGGGAGTTTGCGGAGCACCAGGTCCACCGCCTGGATCCCATTCGTGCCTTCGTAGATCGGTGTGATCCTGGAGTCGCGGTAGTGCTGTGCCGCTCCGGTCTCCTCGATGAAGCCCATACCACCGTGGACCTGGATCCCGACCGAGGTCATGGCAACCCCGACGTCGGTGCACCAGGCCTTGGCAACGGGAGTGAGCAGTGCAACCCGGCCCGCGGCGTCTTCCCTTGCCGCCTCGTCGGGGTGGCGGTGGGAGTGTTCGGCGGCCGCAGCCGTGTCGTACAGCAGGGCCCGGCCCGCCTCGATGTAGGCCTTCATCGTCATCAACATCCTGCGGACGTCGGGATGGTCGACGATGGGAGAAGTCTCGGTCTTCGCTGTACCCACCGCCCTGCCCTGGTGCCGCTCCTGGGCATAGGACAGCGCAAGCTGATACGAGCGCTCGGCGATGCCGAGCCCCTCCAGCCCGACCTCGCGACGAGCCTGGTTCATCATGGAAAACATGTAGCGCATGCCCTGGTGCGGTTCACCAATCAGGTATCCGGTCGCATCCTCGAAGGAGAGGACGCAGGTCGGGCTGCCGTGGATCCCGAGCTTGTGCTCGATCGAAACGGTCTGGATCGAGTTCCGCTCGCCGACACCGCCGCCGTCATCGAGAAGGAACTTCGGTACCAGGAAGAGCGAGATGCCCTTGGTCCCCGGTGGGGCGTCCGGGAGTCGGGCGAGCACCAAGTGGATGATGTTGTCGGCGAGGTCGTGGTCGCCCCAGGTGATGAAGATCTTGGACCCGTTCAAGCGGTATGAGCCGTCGTCGTTCAACGCCGCGCGGCTGCGTACCGCACCAAGGTCGGAGCCCGCCTGCGGCTCGGTGAGGACCATGGTCCCGGTCCATTGGGCGGTGACGAGCTTCTCGAGGTAGAGGTCGCGCAGGTCGTCGGATCCGTGGTCGCGCAGGAGGGTGATGGCCGAGCCGGTGAGCATCGCGTTCAGCGAGAATGCCAGGTTGGCGGTGACGAACATCTCCGAAACCGCGAATCCGACGGTTTCCGGGAACCCGTGCCCGCCGTACTCGAGTGGTCCGGTGACGGCATTCCATCCGGCGTCCACGTACTGGCTCCATGCCTTCTTGTACTCGTCGGGGGTGGTCACCGATCCGTCGGCGAATCGGGATCCAATCGTGTCCCCGACGCGGTTGGTCGGAGCTATTACTTCTGCCATGAATCGGCCGGCTTCGTCCAATGCGCCGGAGATCGTTTCCTCGTCAACGTGCTCAAAGCCCGGGTAGGTGATGATCTCGTCGATCCCCGCAATGTGTTCCAGCACGAGCTTGATGTCGCGCAGCGGAGGCCTGTATTGATCCACGGCGCGAGGATAGGGGCCATTCCATGCGAGCCCTGGGTTGGGGCGTGCTAGTTACCTGCGGCGACCGAGGCGAGGCTCGCCTCGTCTTCCAACTGGGGGTCAGCGGGCTCGGACAGAACGGCTCTGACGTCCAGGGCGAAGTCGATGGCCCGGGCGTCGGCCCACCAGGCGTGTTTGCTGAGCCAGGCGTCGATGAACGCTACGGCTTCCGTGCTGCGGTCCTGCACATCGGGGTCCATCGTGGTCTCCATCGCTACGGAAGGCTACGGCGTAGGCTCCGCTATTCATATTTATCGACACGGAGCTCCCGATGCCTAAGCGGCCGATCCTGACGCTGGTTGTCGCCTTGGCCCTGGTGATCGCTGCCTGCAGCTCTGGTGGCGAGGAGGAACCAGAAGCAGCGGGCCTGACGGTGCAGGACGGTGATCTTGTTGAAGTGCACTACGTCGGCACGCTCGAGGACGGGTCCACCTTCGATTCCTCCCGCGAACGCGGGACACCGCTCAGCTTCACCGTCGGCTCCGGCCAGGTGATCGTTGGCTTCGACGACGCGGTACGAGGACTCAGGGTCGGCGAGACCCGCACTCACACCATGTCGCCAGAAGCCGCCTACGGCGTGCGGTCGGATGACAACATCTACGAGGTGCCGTACGGTCCCTCGCAGGCGGACGTTCAGGTTGGCGACGAGGTCACGCTCAACAACGGGCTTCCGGCCATCGTGCTCGAGGTACGCGCCGAAACCGTGCTGCTCGACGCCAACCATGCCCTGGCAGGAGAGTCGCTGACTTTCGAGGTCGAGGTCCTATCGATCACGCGGCCGTGATCGCGCTCGCTCCGCTCGCGCTCAGTACCAAGTATCAAGTACTGAGTACCAAGTAGCGGGGTTCTGGATTCCAGTCCGCGTTTCAGGTATGACGTTTGTGTGCGTGATTTCAAGCGCCTGGTTGTCTGGCAGCGGGCTTACCGACTAGCCCTGAGCTTGCATCGTGAGGCTGATTCGTTCGCCGGGCGACATCGCTTCGGCGTCGGTGACCAGTTGACGCGCGCCGCAACGTCGATATCAGCCAATGTCGCCGAGGGAGCCGGCCGTGAGTCTGTCGAAGAGTTCAAGCGTTTCCTCACAATCGCGATGGGCTCAGCGGCAGAGCTCGAGCATCACCTCATGCTTGCCCGCGACCTGCAGCTCGTGAGCGCGGAGGTGGCGCGCGACTACCTCGATGAGACCACGGAGATCCAACGCATGCTCTACGGGCTTCGGAGCCGTGTCAGATTCTGAATACTTGCTACTTGCTACTTGCTACTTGCTACTTGCTACTTGCTACTTGTTACTTGTTACTTCCACGCCACAACCGTCGGAACTCCTGGCTCGTCTGAAGCAACTCCTCGACGGATCCGACGGCATCGATCCGGCCGTCACGCATCACGATCACGCGGTCGGCCCGTTGCAGCGCCGGCTTGCGATGTGACACGACGAGTGCCGTCGCGTCCCCTGTGCCGGCGAACAAACGATCCCAGAGCATCTTTTCGGTATCGACGTCGAGCGCGCTCGACAAGTCGTCGAAGACCAACAGCTGGGGTTCTCGCACCAGCATTCGCGCCGCTGCCGATCGCTGCACCTGGCCTCCAGAGAGGCGCACGCCTCGAGGGCCGACCATGGTCTCCAGCCCGTCGGGCATCGCCGCCAGATCGTCCTCCATCGTCGCCGTGTAGATCGCCCGTTCGAGGTCGTCATCGTCCGCTGCTTGGCCGAGCAACAGGTTCTCGCGCAAGGTGAGCGAAAACAGACGCGGCACCTGTGGCGTGTACGCGGTCCGGGGTGGGACCATGATGACGGAGGGATCCTCGACCACCTTTCCGTTCCATGAGACCGTCCCTGCCTCGGCAGGGAGCAGCCCGAGCATGGTGCGTAGCAGGGTGGTCTTTCCTGAGCCGATACGGCCGGTGATAACGACGAACGCGCCCCGCGGCACGTCGATGTCGATGGCATCGATCCCCATGCCAGAGGATGGGTAGTGGTAGGTGAGACCTTGTGCAGAGATCAGTGGAGCACCGTCGACCGGCAACGGCGCATCTTTGTGTACGGCCGCTGCCGGCCCTTTCGTCAAATCGTGCCCCGCCACGAGGTCCTCCCAGGAAGCGCCGCGCATCAGCCCTACCATCCGCTCGGACGACACGCTGGCCTGTTTGAGTCGCGCCAGGTACAGGCCGAGGAAGAAGGCGGCGTCGGTGACCCCAGCCAGCAGATAGACGAACAGGCTGAACTCGCCGAGTGTCAATCCTCCGCTGCCATCGGTGGAGATCGACCCTGCGGCCAAGATGAGGATGAGGCCGGTACCGATGCTCACCGTATTGCGGAATACCGCTTCCAACGCAGCCGTGAACGTCCGGTCGCGCACCATCATCTTCCTGCGCACCTCGTTGAGTTGGTTGAAGTGCTGCACCATCGTTGCCTCGGCGCCTGCGACCTTGACCGATTGAACCGATCCCAGCGTCTCGCCGAGGAAGCCGGTAATGGCCTCGGTGGAGTCGCGTGCTGCGGTCCGGTATCTACGGATCGTGGAACCGGTTCTCGAGCTGATCAAGATGACGACCAGGAGCGGAGCGAACACCACGGCGGTGATCACAGGGTCGATGAAGTACAACACGACGATGGCAACCACCGCAAAGACGATCGATCCCGCCACGTCGACGGTGAAGTCCATCGCCTCGATCGTGTGTTCCACATCGTCCCGGAAGCGCGACACAATCTCCCCGGGCGTCTCCTCGACGGGCCGTGCTCCAGGGAGGGAGAAGATCCACCTCAGCATGGCGGCTCGCATGCCGGCGCTGGCACGGAACAGCAGCTCGGATTGCAGGCGCATCCCGGCGAATACCAACGCGATCCTGGCGACGACGTATGCCCACAGCAGCGCTATCAGCAGCGAGATGTCCCAGCCGGCGTCGGCGGTCAGCGAGTCGAAGAAGGCCGCCGCAATGAAGCCGGCCACAACCGGCATGACCCAAAGAGATATCCAGATGACGATGCTGACCCCATAGCGGACGGGCTGGTTGCGGATGAGCGCCCAAACGATGCGCCCGATTGGGACTTGGGCTCGTGTCGTCATGCCAGCACCTCCTCCATCCCGGTCGTGAGCAGCTGCGAGAACCGCGAGTTCGGATCGCCGATCAAGGCGATGCGCTCGCCGTACTCGACCACCCTGCCGTCCTCGAGGATCAGGATGTCGTCCGCCCTGATCACGGTCCCCAGCCGGTGGGCGATGATGATTCCGGTGCGATCCTCGAGAAGGTGGTCGACGGCGCGCTCGATCAGTGCCTCTGTGGTTGGGTCGAGACGTGACGACGCCTCATCGAGCACCACGATGCCTGGGTCCTCGAGGAAAATGCGGGTGAAGGCGAGGAGCTGCGCCTGTCCCGCGGACAGCCCGCCGCTTCCCGTCTCGAGCACCGTATCGAGCCCGTCCGGCAGCGATGCCAGCCACCCATCCAACTCGAGCCGGTGTATTGCCTCGACGATCTGCTCATCGGGCACCGTGGCGTCGAAGAACGTCAGGTTGTCCCGCACCGATGCGCGGAATAGCTGAACGTCCTGGGTGACCATGCCGACCCGCCTGCGGAAGTCCTCCACCCTGGCATCCCATGTCACAATCCCCCCGAGGCTCACCGCCCCGCGCTGTGGCTCGTAGAGCCTGGTGATGAGTCGAGCGATGGTGGACTTGCCGCTGCCGGTCCGCCCAAGCAGACCCACGATCCGGCCGGGAGCGATATCGAAGCTGACATCGTGGAGAACGATCTCTTGCGAGTCGCCGTCACCGTCCGTGTAGGCGAAGTCGACTCGATCGAACTTGACGCTGAGGGGTCCGTCGGGGACGGGCGTGTCGCCTTCAGGCTTGAGCTGAGTCCTCTTCGCCAATAGCTCGGAGACCCGGTCGATGGCAGCGCTTGCCTTCTGCAGGTCCTCCAGCTGGTTGCGGATCTGGTCCATTGGATAGCGCGTCATCTCGGTGTAGTGGAAGACGAGATAGACCGATCCGATGGTCAGGGTCCCAATGCCGAACAGCCATGCTCCCAGAGCGAAGACCAGCGTCAGTGACAGTCCGTAGAGCACGATGTTGGTGCTCCACATGATGCCCCAACCCATCCAGGCGCGGACGGTTTGCGGCAACCACTTTCGGTGCAAGTCGTCGAATCGCTCATTCATATAGGGAGCTGCCCCGTTTGCTGTGATGTCCTCGGTGCCCTCGACCACCTCACCTACGAACCCATAGGTTTCGGCCGAGGTCGCTCGGACCGCCTTCCACCACGGCACGGCAACCTGATGGAGGCCGGTCATCACCGCCATGGCCAGCAGGGTGAACACGGCGACGCCGAGCCCGACGATCCAGCTTTCGCGAGCGAGCATCACCAGGATCCCGATGATGAGGGCGCCGTTGGCAACGACCTTGATCATCATCGCCGAGAAGAAGTTGGACAGCGAGGTGACGTCACCGTCGATTCGCTCGATCAGCTCACCGGGTGATTTCCCCTTGTGGAAACCCATATCGAGACGAATCGTGTGTTCGGTGATGTCGGACCTGAGCAGGTTGGTTGCGGTCCATCCGATGTCTTCTGCCAGATAGGTCGACCAGATCGCCAGCGCCTGTTGCGCGATCGCGATCACGATGAAGGCGACGGCAATGGGGATCAGCTGCGAAGCGTCCGAGTCCTCGACGGCTGCATCGATGAATTGCTTGATCAGCTGCGGGTTGAGAAGCTGCAGGCCGATCACGCCGGTCAGGACGACCGCAAGCAGCGCCACCTTGGCGCGTTGGGGCCTCAGGTAGTCGGTCAGCAGTCTGAAGTAGGAGCCTACGGGGATCATTTCTCGGTCCTGATCGGTCGACGGGCGGATGTCGCGGCCATGAAAGAAGCCGCCTCGATGGCGGCTTTCTCGCTTGGACGCTGTTTCGGGTCAGGACCGGAAACGGGCGCGGGCGAAGGCCGCCTGATCTTCATTGGGCGATGCAGTAAGGAACACTGCGCTCTGCCTCCTCGCTCGCGGATACGACCCAAAGGTCGCTGCGCCGGAGGATCTCTCGCGGATTGCCGAGGAAGTGTCAACCAAGAGGCTCCGCAATAGTGAGCGATCCAGTCTCTGTCGGTGACGTGATTTGCGGAGTCGTGGCCCGAGCGGCCCGCCGCGAAGCGGCAAGAGCGGGAAAAATGGCCCAACTTCTGTCGAAACGAAGGTGACCTATCAGTGCGTGCTCGAATGCCGTCGACGGTCCCCGGCCAACGGTCCGAAGAAGTCGTCAGTCCTCAGTCATCAGCAAGAAGCCGGGGACCGGAGGCCGGGGACCTAAAACCCCCTCACCACCAGCAGGGCCGCCAACAGGGCGAACGAGTTCGTCGCAATGTGCGCCAGTATCGGTGCAACCGTGCTGTTTGCCCGCAGGCGCAGCCACAAGAACCCCACCCCGACGATGGCGGTCGCGGCGACCGCGGCGAGAGCGGCGATGATGACCCCCATAAAACCGTCGAAGAGGTCGCCGGCGGGGTTGGTATCCAGAGTGTCAATCGTGGGAAGAATGTGCCAGAGCCCGAACAGGGCGGATGAGGCCAGGCCGGCCCAAAGTGGAGCCCATTTTCGGGCGAACATACCAAAGAGCACACCGCGAAACAGCATCTCCTCGTAGAAAGCGGTGCCGATCGGGATCCGAACGAGTGCGTTGAACAGACCCAACGCGGTCGATGAATCGACGACGCGATCGTCGTAGAAGAATTCCCTGGTGCCCGCGACGGCGACCCCGATGGCGATCACGACCGCAATCACGGCCGCGACGATCCCCCCGACGAGCAATCCTCGACCGAGGCGCTCGCGCCACAATCCCATATCGGTCCAAGTGACCCCGGCGTGTCTGGCGATGGCGACCGCCACCCCGAGGATGGCCAGGTTGAACGGGATGTACCACAACGAGTCGAGGACCCGATTGGCGACCACATTGGCGTAGCCGGTCAGGGCAACGATGCCGACGATGTGCCAGGCGCGGATGACATGCGGGTTCGGCGGGAGGCGGAGCCACATCGAGGGATGCCACATCCGGTCCCATTCATCCAAAGTCCACGAGTTGGCGGGATCCCTCGGTACCGCATGTGGGGGCTGGCCTACCGGCAGACTTGGAGGGGATTCGTGGGTCATCCCTACGGCACCCTACCGGTGGTGGCACGACCGCCCGTCGCTACCCTGTACGGCATGGCGTTGTTGGAAGCGTTCAAGCAGAAGGTGCTCGATCTGGGCCGAACCGAGGCCAAGGCGAAAGTGAAGCCGCTCCTGGTGGAGGATGAAACCATCGATCGCTCCGCCGCCGGATTGGACCGGAGAGACCGGGAGGGATTCGTCCTGTTCTGGCTGCTTTCGGAGCAGGCGTTGTTCTTGGTCGCCGGCGGGCCCCAGAGGGACTGGGCGTTCCGCATCCCGTTCGAGGCGGTGCGCGAGGTCTCCATCGACTTCGACGAGAGTGCCACCGTCCTGCCGTGGTACGTCCGGCTGTCGTTGCGCGACGCTGCCCCAGGGGTGGTGACCACGCTGGAGGAGGAACCGGATCCTGGCAACCCGCTGGCGTCACCCCCGCCGACGCCGGTGGATGCCGACCAGCTGACCCGCCTCGCCCGCGGTGAGCTGATCCCGTTGAGCGGGTTCGGATCCCTCCCCTGGAAGTTCCGTGCTTCGCTCACCGACCGCCTCGAAGCCGCGGGAGCAGTGATCAAGGTCAGCGGGGCCGAGGCTGCCGATGCCAAACGCGTCCGGCGAAAGAAGTAGGACGAAGTATCAGGTACCAAGTACCAAGTAGCAAGTAGCAAGTAGCAAGTAGCAAGTACCAAGTACCGGTCAGACTTCGGTGTGCGCTCTAACGACCAACCTCGGACCGGTGTGCGGCCACGCGCCGCGCCAGCTCGGGGAAATCGCTATCGATCTCGTATGGATATTCATCCCACCAGCCATCGCGGTCGGGTTCGAAGCGTCTCGGTGTTATCCCAGACGCCACCGCACGCTGCTTCATCTCTCGTTCGACACTGCCGGCCCGGCCGGCAATCGATTCTGCCGGGATCGGCTCGAGCACTTCGACCCAAACCCGAACGCCGATGCGAACCCTCGGCGTGTACGGGTGCTCCCAGACAAGGTGGGTCCCGCTGATGACGACCGGGAGCACCGGGCGACCGAGTCGCTCGGCGATCCGGAATGCCCCTGGGCGAAATGCGGCCTCGATGCCGAGGATGGTCCCCTGCGGGAACACCACGAAGCTCTCTCCTATGTCAAATGCGCGTCGTGCCCCGTTGAACAGAGCCCTGTAGGCGGCCGGCCCATCGGCAGTCGGGATCTTGGTCTGCCCCGATGCTGTGAGGTACGGGCCAAGCGTGCGCCAGTCATACAGCTCGTCTCGAGCAGCGAACGTCAGGTCGAGCGGAAGCCGAAGCAAACACAGGGCGTCGGCGAAGCTCTCGTGTAACGGAGTTACGACATATCGCTCGCCGGGGTCGACCAGCTCAAGGCCGCGGATGTCGATCTGCATCCCGAGGGCTGCCGTGGCGGTGCGTGCCCAGCGTCGCTCCACGGTGTGGAGGAGGCGACGGTCTCCCCTCCTCCCTGCGTAGATCAAGGCTGCTCGCCCCGGCCCGAAAAGAACCGCACCGCTCGTAGTCAGACGCAACCACGTGCGGCGATTGGAGGTAGTGACCCGTTCTCCGGCGAACGGGACGGAAAGCTGTCGCGCCATGCAAAGAGAACAAATGGCACACCTTCCCGCATTCCTTAGACCGCGCACCGATAGGTGACCGGTCGTCTCGACAGAAGTGGAGCCATTACTCCCGCTCTTGGCTACGGGCCACATCGGGCCACGGCTCCGCGAAAATGGGCTCGCCACAGAGATCCAATCGCGCTCTATTTGCGGAGCCTCTGGTTCCCGCTCTCGGCTACGGCCCGCTCGGGCCACGGCTCCGCGAATGGGCTTCGCCGACAGACCGGATCTTCCTGCGGAGCCTGTTGTGACTAGTGGCGGCTCCCCTGCGGTTCGGGGGCCACGGCCAATCCCTCGTTGATCACCTCGATGTCGTGCGATCCGCATACCCGGCACTTGTAGTCCGGTTCCTCGATCGGGGCCGCCAGCTCCTGTTTGACGAGACGGGACCCGCACACCCGGCACGAGTCGAGTGATACATGCTGATTCGTGCCGCACTCCGGACAGTCCACCCACACGCTGCTGTCGAAGCTGGTGGTGCTCCAGCCGCCGGGGGAGCCGGCGAGAGCGTCCGGATCTTGTTCAACGGCAAACGGCGGCGGTGGCGGTTCCCGCGGCATCATCATTGCGGCGTGACCGGTCTCAGCGGCCACCGAGCCGTCGGGTCGCAGAGCGAACAACGCGACTCCATGAGACTCGCTGACGCTCACGGCACCTGTGCTGAAACCACCCGCCGAAAAGATAGCCTTCTTGTGATCGCCCTCGAGTTGGAGGAGGGCGAGGATCGACTGCTGGGGAACCTCCCCCCCCGCCCTGACCCACGACACGAGGTTTTCCGAGTACATCTCGACCATCTCAGGCGGTTTCTCGATAACCTCGGTTGGTGGGTGATCGACGTGGAACAGCCACAGGTAGGCGGCTTCGTATGCCTGCTCGAGGGTCAATTCGGGCATCCGTATGCCTCCCCGTTGTCTGGTCTTCAACGGTGTATCGGCGGTCCACGCTGGTTTCTAGAGGTTTGTGCGCGGAACGGAGTGCTCCCAATCGGCTAGCAGCGTGCGAAGTGCTGCCACAAAAGCAAGAGGTTGATCGACGATCAAATGATGGTGCGCCTCCGGGATCGACGCCACAGGCGCATTGCGGTTCATCAACTCGTACATGTAATCGGCGACGTCTTCGGGGACGACAACACTGTGCTCCCCGCGCAGCAGCGCAATCCTTCCCGTCACCGAAGCGAGCTCTTGGTGGAGCGAAGAGAGAGTCTGGTTGAACACCTGAGGATCGAACTTCCATGTCCAACCTTCGTCGGTCTCGACGAGTGAGTGGTCGGCGATGTAGTCGAGGATGTATTGGTTGCTGGTGGGTTGGTCGGGAACCAACCGGAAGCGTCCAGCTGCGGTCTCCTTGTCTGGGTAGACGCCCGGGGAGCGGAAGGGGCTTGCTCCCGAGGCGCCCTCTCTCGACTCCGGGTCCGGGCCGCGCACCGGTGAGTCGACAATCACCGCTCCCGCGATCCTGTCGCCGTGAGACGCAGCGACCTTGATCGTGACCACCCCACCAAGCGAATGCCCTACCACCACCGGGGGTCCGGGGAACCCGACCTCCTCTGCGACGCCAAGGACCTCGACGGCCCACAAGTCGTGGCTGTATTCGGGGCGCCGCCCGCTGTCACCATGGCCGGACAGGTCGAGGGCCACTGCGTGCCACCGTCTGGCAAAGAACGGAGCAAGGTACGACCACCAGTGGGCATGGGCGGCTCCCCCGTGGACGAAGATGAGGCCGGGCCGGCCCCGCTCGCCCCAGTCGAGGTAGTGGATGTCGGTGCCCTTGACGTCGACCGTTCCCTCGTCGAAGGGGGTCGTCAGGGCCTTACGAAACCATTCGGGCTGCTCGGTGACAATCATTGGCCCGTGACCTCGACTTCGTGGGGAAGCGTGAACCAGCGGAGGTGCTCGAACTCGACGGAGACCTCGGGTGGGGTGAGATCGCCGTCGCCGGTTGCGCCGGCGAGAATCTCGTCGGCCGTTTTCAGGTAGTCGGAGAGGATGTAATCGGGATCGCGTCGTGGCTCGACGGTGTAGCGCATGGCACCAGAGCGATAATCGATCTCGGTGAGGCTGACAGGGGGATCCCCCTGCCCGTCGCGGTGCTGCCACAGCCCCGAATCAACATCGAACCGATAGCGAGGCAGCAGTCGCCACCCAGAGGTGGCCACCATGTCCACGGCGTCGACGATGTACTGGAAGACTGCATCCGTGATGAAGTAATTGAAGCTGACCCGGATCCAGCCGGGCTTGATGCCCTCGCACCCACGTGAGATCTCCCGCTCGAATTCGAGCGATGTGTCGATGTCGATGCCGAGCAGACGGTGCCCGTACGGTCCGGCACACGAACAACCTCCCCGCGATTGAATCCCGAATAGGTCATTGAGGAGGGCGACGACGAAGTTGTGATGCAGATACCGATTCCCGTGTTTGACGACGAATGAAACGATGGACAGGCGTTCGGCGTCCGGGTTTCCCAGGATCTCGATGTTCGGGTTCTCGGCCCAGGAGGCGATGGCTCCCTGGATGAAACCCTCCTCGAGAGTACGGATGCGGTCCGTCCCGACGGCCTCTTTGAGCTGGAAGATGAGGCCCGCCCGTATCGAACCCACGATGTTGGGGGTTCCCCCCTCCTCTCGATGTTCGACATCGGCGATATAGCGATGCTCGGTGGGATTGACGAAGGTCACTGTGCCTCCGCCGGGGACGGCGGGCACCCGGTTGGCGAACAGCTCCTTTCGCGCCACCAGCAGCCCGGGTGTGCCAGGGCCGCCGATGAGCTTGTGCGGGGAGATGAACACAGCATCTTTGTACGCCGAAGGATCGCCGGACGGCGACATGTCGATCTTGACATAGGGTGCAGCGGCGGCGCAGTCCCAAAACGACAGCGCGCCGTGTTCGTGGAGGAGCGACGCGATCGCCGACGTGTCGGAGATGATGCCGGTGACGTTCGACGCCGCGGAGAAGCTCCCGATCTTCAGAGGACGATCCGCATAGGTGAGCAGCTCCCGCGCCAGCTGGTCGAGGTCGATGTGACCGTCCTGGTCTTCTTCGATCCTGACGACGTCCGCGATCGATTCGCGCCATGGCAGCTCGTTGGAGTGGTGCTCGAAGGGGCCGACGAACACGACCGGCCGCTCCGACTGTGGGATTTGTTCGGTCAGGTGATAGCGGTCGTCGAACTGTGACGGCACGCTGAGACCGAGCACGTTGATCAGGTGGACGACCGCACCGGTGGCCCCCGAGCCGGTGAAGAGAACCGCGTGCTCGTCAGAGGCATTCAGGGCCCGCCGGATGATGCGCCGTGCGTCCTCACGGAACCGGGAGGTCTGCAGCCCGGTACCCGATGATTCGCTGTGGGTATTGGCGTACAGCGGGAGCACCACATGGCGGATGTAGTCTTCGATGAAGGTCAGCGACCGCCCGGATGCGGTGTAGTCGGCATAGGTGACCCGGCGAGGCCCGAACGGCCCGGGGACGACGGAGTCGGACCCGATGACCGAGGCGCGGATCGTTTCGATGAGGTCCATGGCGGCAGAGTACCGAGGACTAAGCACCAAGTACCAAGTACACCGGGCGCTTCGCCGCCGGGTGATCAGTCGATCGGAGTCAGCGTCACATCGGTGACCTCGCAGTCGATCGCCGAGACCCGCGTCGACGGCATCTCGACGCTCCAATCGGCCGATGCGCCGGGGGCCAGGCCTGTCACCGTCGCTTCGAGGTGACCGATCCGAGCTCTGGTCCAGACCCGAATGAGGTCGACCTGGATGATGTAGTCGAACGTCTGGCCCGCCGGCGTTTCGTTGCGAATGGTTCCGCTGGCTCCAATCATCCCCTCCCGCGTGCCACATTGGTCGCCGGCGATGCCGAACATGGCGACGACGCCGTCTTGGTGATACCGACCCACCCCTCCAAGCCGAGGAAAGGCAATCGTGATCGTTTGGGTCACCGGCGGATTGATCGTCTCCGACGCGTGCGTTGATTCGGTGACCGCGCCGGTCACTGTGGTCGTCGGGCCGTTGGTTGGCTGGTTTACGTCGGTTCGGGTGAGGGCGCTTATGGTGACGACGGTCAGGGCGCCCACGGCGAGCGCTCCGAGAACGAACGCCCCCAAGGTGGCGTACTGCAAGGGATCTCCTGCGTGTTGGCGCGGTGTGTGCTCGTTCTCCGGCGAAATCTCCTCGGGCTCGTCCGACGGCACGTCCGCCCCACACCAGCTGCAGTAGGGCGCGGCGGGATCCTCGAGCTCCGTCCCGCACGCTCGGCATGTCGTTGCGATCATTTATGGAATGTCGGCTGGCGGCTCTTCGGCCTTGATGAGATCGGTGGCAACGAGGGTGAGCTACTACTTGATCGCTGAAATCAGATCAGAGGACTGCGAGCGAACCGCCTCCGTGGTACCAATGTGTTCGGCGTACACGATGAGGTTGCCCAGATAGGAGCGGGCGCTTCGGTCGAAGGAGCCGCCGCAGGTGATGAGGCGAAGCTGCGACCCCTCGGTGGAGCCGTACACCTTGTCGGTGGGGAACTCGTCCTTCAGGACGAGCTCGGTCTCCGTCACGCGGAACTCGGCAACGGAGCCGTCGGAGCGTTCGACGTAGATCGCGTCGCCTACATCGAGCTCGCGGAGTCGGAAGAAGACCCCGGCTCCCTGTGCCGCCGAGTCGATGTGACCGACGACGATGCTCGGGCCGTCCTCGCCGGGGACCGATCGACCGGTCCACCACCCGGTGAGCCTGATGTCTTCTGGCACCTCGAGGGTCCGATCGGGATTCAATCCGAGGTCGATGATGGTGGCATCGACCCCGATGGAGGCAATTCGCACCTTGGTTGGACGGTGCGGGGGCGGACGATCGAACGCAGCCTCGATCGCCGCCTGGGGCGTTTCGGTGGTGGCTGCGGGGGCCATCGTCGTGGTGGGGGTATCGGCGGTTTCAACGACAGTCGGGGTGGTAGTGGTAGTGGTGGTGGTGGTGGTGGTGGTGGCTTGGGCGGTCGGCTCGAGAGCAGGTTCGGCGGCCACGACATCGGCTGCACCGGCGGGCACGACGATGGCGGCGCCGGCAGCGGAGACGAGCACGCCGGCAATCGCCATTGCGGCCAGCGCGAACGGGTTCCTGAGCCATCGAGTCATCCGTCATTTTTCGACGGATTGGCTCTACCCTTTAGCCACTCTGCGTAGTTTTCCTACTCTGGGTGGCTGGTACGTCGGCGGCTGCGTGTTGCCGGAATCACGCCCGCGAGAAGACCGGATCGCGGTTGCCGACGTGTTCGGCGTAGACGATGACGTTACCCAGATAGGAGCCGGCGCCCTTATCGAACGAACCGCCACAGGTAATGAGGCGCAGCGTCGGCTGCTCGGTGGAGCCGTACACCTTGTCGGTCGGAAAGTCGTCCTTCTCCACCAACACCAGGCTCGTTACCCTGAACTCGGCCACCGAGCCGTCGGATCGCTCGATCTCGATCAGGTCGCCCGCCTCGAGCTGGCGGAGGTTGAAGAAGACACCGGCCCCGTCGACGGCAGAATCGACGTGGCCGACCAAGACACTAGGCCCGACCTCACCGGGGACCGAGCGGCCGGTGTACCACCCGGTCACGCTGATGTCCTTGGGCACCTCGAGGGTTCGGTCCGGGTTGACCCCAAGGTCGATGACGCCGGTGGCGACGTCGATGCTTGGAATGCGTACCTGCGTTGGAACAAGATCCGGCGAGACAGGCGGCACCACCGCGCCGGACTGCCGATCGGGCACCGCCCCCTCGGGTGGCGGCCCGAGCACAGGATTCTGGACGACCGAGAGCACCGCCGAGATCGGAGGGGCTTCTGCCGAGTCTGAAGCCGCGGAGCCGCCGTTTTCGCTTGCCGCCCTGCTGCTGGACAGACCAACAAAACCGATACCGAGCATGATCACCCCGGCAAGGCCAAGCAATGCCGCCGCGCCGATAACGCTGGTGCGTGAACCTCTCATCAGATCAGGCCGGTCCCCTACTCCCGTCCCGCGGTCCCCCTCATCGCCAACACCGTGGCACCGCCCAGCAGCGCCAGGGCGCCACCGCCTAGCCACAGCATTGCGGCCTCGCCGCTGCGACCGGCTGTAGAGCCGCCGCCGGCACTTACACCGCCCTCAGGCGGTGGTTCCGTGGTGTCCGTCGGCGTTGTCGTCGGCGTTGTCGTCGGTGGAGGCGGCGCTGTTGTTGTTGTGGTTTCTGGCGGCGCCGGCGGCGCGCAGGTCAGGATGATCAGTACGCCTCCGCTGGAGACTTCACTCGGGCCCAGGCGCAGGTCAACGTTGACCGTGGGTCCGAGCACGAGCGTCCCCGACATCGCAGTGGTTGCCAAGGGAACCGCCTCCCAGTTGGGGAACTCCGCCGTTGTCGTACCGCTGCTGAGGATGAAGTCGTTGTCGACGTGCTGGGATTCGTTGTTCTGGCTTTCCGCAGAGCCAGTGCAGGTCCGGCCCACCATCCCTTCAGGGACGGTCACGGTTAGAAGGTGGATGACCTCGCCCTCGTCCCCCTGAACAATACCGTCGACGAGGATCTCGATGGTGTCCGTTTCCGTTTGTGCCATCGCCGGTATCGCGATCAGCAGCACGGCCAGCAGCGCAAGTCCGATGGTCGCCTTCCGCATATGCCTT
>JACZST010000195.1 GCA_022574065.1 Acidobacteriota bacterium | reverse complement strand
ACCGGCAAGAAATCAGCCGTGATCGACGTCGACAGCAGCACGGACGCGTGAATCGGCGAATTGCGTCTCGTACAGCCCGGCGTACAGGCCGCCTTTGGCCCGTAGCTCCTCGTGGGTCCCGGATTCGACGACTTCGCCGTGGTCGATCACGAAGATCTCGTCCGCGGCAAGGATGGTCGACAGGCGATGGGCGATCACCAGCGAGGTGCGACCCTCCATCACCCTTTTCAGTGCCTCCTGGATCATTGCCTCGTTGGCGGCATCGAGGTGCGACGTCGCCTCGTCCAGGATCAGTATGCGCGGGTCCTTGAGCAATACCCTGGCAATGGCGACCCGCTGCTTCTCCCCGCCGGACAACCGGTAGCCGCGCTCGCCGACCTTGGTGTCGTACCCCAAGGGCAAGCCCATGATGAACTCGTCGATATTGGCGATCCGGGCGGCGTCTCGAATCTCCTCATCGGTGGCCTGGGGTTTGGCGTACCGGATGTTGTTGGCGATCGTGTCGTGGAACAGGTAAGGCTCCTGCGTGACCACACCGACCGCGGCGGCGACGGTGTCGAAAGACAACGTGCGCACGTCGTATCCGTCGATGGTCACCGTTCCTTCCGAGGCGTCGTAGAGGCGGGGCACCAGGTAGGTGGTGGTGGTTTTGCCGGCACCGGAGGGCCCAACCAGTGCGACGAGTTGGCCCGGTTCCGCCGCCAGAGTGACGCCCTTGAGGGTCCACCCATCGCTTGACATCCGGGAATCCGGATCGTCGACCTCGGTCACCCCTCGCCATCCGTACCGTTTGACCGCTTGCAGGCCCTGCGACGAGTCGCTGTACCTGAACCAGACATCGGAGAGCTCGACCTTGCCGTGGACCCGGTCGAGGGTGATCGGGTCGGCGGCCTCCTCGATGTCGTGAGGGAGGTCGATCACCTCGAAGACACGCTCGAACGAGACCAGAGCGGTTTCGAACTCGACCCTGGCGTTGGACAGTCCGGAAAGCAGTCCATAGAGCTGGCCGAGATAGGCGCTGAGGGCCACGATGGTGCCGACGGTGATGATGTCGTTGATGACCATCACCGAACCCACCCAGAACACGGCGGCGGTGCCGAGCGCCGACACGATTCCGATGCCGACGAAGAACCAGCGTCCGATCATGGCGCGACGGATGCCGAGGTCACGTACGGTGCCGGCGTTGCCGGAGAAGCGACTGCGCTCGTCGTCGTTTCTCCCGAAAAGCTTGACCAGCATCGATCCGGAGACGCTCAACGTTTCCTGCATGTGGGCGTTCATCGCGGCGCTGGCGTCCATTTGACTGCGTGCCACCTCGCCGAGCAGCTTGCCCACCCGTCGCGCCAGGAAGATGAAGAGAGGGAGCATGGCGACGGCGAGCAGGGTGAGGCGCCATTCCAATCCGAACATCACCGCCAGCACGGTCGCCGCCCCGAGGATATTGGCTACCAGCGAGACGAAGGTGCCGGTGACCGCCTGCTGGGCACCGACGACGTCGTTGTTGAGCCGCGACATCAGCTCGCCGGTCTTCGTGTTGGTGAAGAACCCAAGCGACATGCCCTGGAGGTGGTCGTACAGCTCGCCGCGGAGGTCGAAGATGACGCCCTCACCCATGCCCGCGGTGGCGCGGCGTTGGACCACACCCACGATCCCGTTGATCAACGGCACGGCAACCATGCCCAACCCGAGCAGGGTCACCAGCGTCAGGTTCTTGTCAGGGATGGCGGTGTCGATCAGCCCCTTCATCAGCAGCGGCGGGACCACGGTGAGGATGCTGATGACGACGATCGTGACGAGGACGACGCCCATCTCGATCTTGTAGCTGGAGGCGTAGGACAGGACTCGCTTGAGGGTCGCCCGGTCGATGTTGGGGCGCGGCTCGCTGTCGTCGAACCTGATGTACGAACCCCAACCCATGTGATGCATAGGGCGGAAGGTAGCCACCGCCCACCGGTACGGCGGCGCGGTGCTTGGACCGACGACTAACCCCCTTTGACCTCTTCGCCGATGAGGGCCTGATATCCGCCGATGAGGTCGGTGGCGCCGAGTAACCCAAGCCGCTGCAGGTTCGCAGCGGCCAGACTCGACTGATAACCGTCGGTGCAAACCACGATCACCCGCTGTTCGGGGCCCACGTCGACAATTCGGTGCTCGCTCGACGGTGCCAGACGCCACTCCAGGACGTTCCGGTCGATGACGATCGCTCTCTCGAGCTCGCCGTCTCGTCGACGCTCCTCGATGGGACGAGCGTCGATCAGGATCGCACCCTTGGCGACTTCGTCACTCAGGTCCTCGGCACGGACGCGATCCAGCTTCGCCCTTGCCTCCGCCAGCAACTCATCGATCGTGGTCATTTCAGTTCCCAGTCTGGTCGGCGGCAGTTGGTAACCGGCAACTGGTAGCTGATAACTTCCTGTTCATGGTCAGCGAGGCGTTCATCCGGGGGCTGCCAAAGGCGGAGATCCATCTCCACATAGAGGGCACGCTGGAGCCGGAAATGATGTTTGAGTTCGCCGCCCGCAATGGGGTCGACTTGCCCTTCGACTCGGTCGCGGATGTTCGCGCCGCCTACGAGTTCGACGATCTCCAGTCCTTTCTCGACATCTACTACCGGGGTGCCGACGTGCTCCAGACCGAGCAGGATTTCTACGATCTCATGTGGGCCTATCTCGAACGTGCCAACCAAGACGGGGTGCGCCGTGCCGAGATCTTTTTCGATCCACAGACACATACCCAACGGGACATCGGCTTCCCCGTGTTCATGGACGGATTCCTGCGCGCGATTGCCGACGCCGAGGCGGAGTGGGGTATCTCGGCGGCTCTCATCCTTTGTTTTCTCAGGCATTTGTCGGGTGAGGCCGCCGTCGCCACCTGGGAGCAAGCGGCCGACTATCACGACGCTGTGGTTGCGGTCGGGCTCGACTCCTCAGAGGTGGGCAACCCGCCGGAACTGTTTGCCGAGGCATATGCCCTTGCCCGCGCCGCAGGGGCGCGCTCCGTCGCTCACGCCGGCGAGGAGGGCCTGCCGGAGTACATCACAGGAGCGCTGGACGCTCTCGGCGCCGAGCGCATCGACCACGGCGTCACGTGTGAGGATGACCATGCCCTCGTGGAGCGCCTCGTCGAAGAGGGGATTCCGCTCACCATCTGCCCCCTGTCGAACCTGAAGCTCGGCGTTTTTGAGCGCCTCCAAGATCACAACCTGAAGCGGCTGCTCAATCGAGGGGTGAAGGTCACGATCAACTCCGACGATCCTTCGTACTTCGGCGGTTACATCGGCGACAATTATGTGGCGGTCGCCGAGGCACTCACCCTCGATCAGTGGGACCTGGTCCGGCTGGCCCGCAACTCGATCGAAGCGACCTTCCTCGGCCCGGCAGTCAAAGAGCGGCTGATCACCGAACTCGAGACCTATGTGGCGTCGCTGGATCAGTAGGGGCCTGTCTCTCCCCTTGTTTCTCGCACTGTTGTGGCTGCCCGAACGAAGGGGACGGGGCCAAGCCGTGGTCGCAACAAGGGTCTGACCCCCTCCGCCTCGCTCGGTTGCCTCCACCTGAGGGGGAGGCAAAGAGTTCTCCGGTTTTCTCGGCTCTTGGGGGAGGCGGCAGCGGCGCCGGCCGATGACGGAGGGGGCGACCCACACCTAATCAG
>JACZST010000009.1 GCA_022574065.1 Acidobacteriota bacterium | reverse complement strand
TAACCAGCCCTGGGCGCCGTCACCAGACAACGTGGCGGCGCCCAGCACCCAACTGCCGACTTTCGGGGCGTCGGAGAACCGGAGAGCATCGGGAACGAAGGCACACGCCTGATAACGCACTCAGATGTGCCGTTCTCGCGCACTCCCGGAACGGGGCGATATCGCTCAGACTGGGTGATCTGCGTGGAGGCCACGGACCTCAGCACCGAAATTGCTGCCTGCGAGCAGGGAGATACTTCGACTCCGGGAACCCTACTGACAGCTGTGACGGGCACGACGATGAGACTTGTCAATGTCGCCGACCGGTATCGGGCCCGGGGCCCACCAACTTGCCTGAAGTTCACTCTGACCATGCTCGGTTTCTCGGCGTCGTTTCAAAGCAAGTACGACAAAGCCGAGCAGTTCTTCGACGACTCGGCCCGCGTCGACGTTCCCGACCGCTCTCGGTCGCGGAACAAGCCCATTGCAGCCCTAGCTGCCCTCCGACGCGGCAACCGGTCACGAACTTGCCAGATCCTTCGCTCCTACATCGACGAGCTGCTCGACAAGGACAACATGTTCAACGCCAGGCTCGCCTGTGTTGAGTTCATCAACATGATGGTGAAGATCGACCGCCTAGGGCAGCCTGGCACCTAATCGTTCGCCGCTTTCTTGCTGACGACTGACGACTGACGAATAGGACCCGTGGAGCGGGTCCTATTCGTACGCGATTGCGTCGAGCACGTTCATTCTCGACGCTGTCCACGCCGGGTAGATGGAGGCGACGACGCCAGCCACTCCGGAGGCAACAACGAGCACTGCGATTTGGCCCCAGGGAATGGTGAAGGACCCGAGCCCTTCATCGGCTAGGGCCAGCACCACCGCCCAGCCGAGGAAGAGCCCGATTCCGGTCCCCATCACCGCGCCGAACAGAGCGATGATGACCCCTTCCCACCGCACCATCCGTCGGGTCTGACGCCGGGTCATCCCGACCGCGCGCAACAGACCGATCTCGCGGGTGCGTTCGATGATCGACAGGGCGAGCGTGTTGGTGATGCCGAGGATGGCGATGATGATGGCGAGGAAGAGTAGGGCGAAGATCAGCTGCAGCAGCGTGTCGATCTGGGCCTCGAGGTCGGCGACTAGTTCGTCCTTGTTCTGGATCTGGACGTTGGCATACGGCTCGGCGATGGTGTCTGCTGCGACCCTCGCCTCAGAGATGTCGACTCCCGGCGCGACCGTTGCCAGGACGAGACTGTCAAAGGGATTGTCGTAAACCGTGTTGTAGAAGTCGCGGTTAAGGATGTACTGGCCGAAGTCGTCGTTGCCAAAGCTCCCCAGGATCTCCATCTGCGTCTCAGGCTCTTTGGGGAACCCCATCACGATCGTGTCTCCGACCACCCAGCCGTTATCCTCCAGTTCTGCGCTGGACACCACCACCCCGTCCGCCGATGCCAGCGCCGCAAAGGCACCGGGGGAAGGGTCGAGGTTCACCACCTCTTCGGCGAGCAGCGGATCGACCACGATGATGTCGGTACCGCCTTCTTCGAGTGATGCGGTATCGAACACCAGGGACGACACCGTGTCGAACTCGTCGAGTGCAGCCAGCTCCTCGGCAAACGTCGGGCTGATCCCAATCTGGAAGTTCGTCGACGAGGCGTTCAGGTCGGCGCGGAAGTTGTCGAAGATCGACTCCTTGATGGTCGACTTGATCGAAGCGGCGAAAATCGCCACGAACACGACGAGGGCGACCCCGATCATCAATGCCGATGCCGTCGATGCGGTTCGTCTCGGCTGGCGTGCCGTGTTCTCCTTGGCCAGCAACCCGGTGGTATTGAACAGCAGGGGGAGCGGCCAGCCGAGAGTGCTGGCGACGGGGCGGGCGGCAAGCGGGGCCAGGATCGAGATGCCGAGGAACGTCACCAGCGCACCGATACCGACGAGCAGCAGCGGGTTCGCCACCGAGCCGAACAAGCCGAAGAGCAATAAGCCGACACCGCCGGCCGACACCACTGCACCCGCTGCCGCTCGCCGCCGCAGTGGCTTGCGGCCGGTGCGAGCCAGCTCCTCGTGCATCGCCGCCACCGGCGGGATTTTGGCAGCCTTACGCGCCGGGAGCAGGGCTGCGACCACCGTGACCACAACGCCGACCGTCATGGCAATGATGACCGTCCGCGGAGCGATCGTCAGCGGACCTTCCGGGAGGTTGAACCCAATGGCATTCATCAGCGCGGCGAGCAGCAGGGCGAGGGCGATACCTGCGAGGACTCCGATCGACGAGGCGATCACGGCAACGACCAGCGCTTCGATCACGACCAACCGGGTGACCTGGCCGCCGGTGGCACCGATAGCGCGCAGTAGTGCCAGCTCCCGTGTGCGTTGCGCCACGATGATCCTGAAGGTGTTGGCGATGATGAACGCCCCCACGAACACCGCCACGGCGGCGAAGGCGAGAAGGGCGGTGTTGAGGAATCCCAGCGCCTCACCGATCTCAGAAAGCTGGTCCGCATTCGCCGCTTCAGTGGTCTTCACATCGAATTCGCCCCCGGTGGCGGCGTCGATGTCGGTGGCCAACGTTTCGGCGTCGACGCCCTCCTGGGCGGCAACGGAAATCTCGATGTAGCTCCCCTCCAGGTCGAACAGGCGGCGCGCCTCCTCAAGCTCGAATGCCGCCGTGGTGGCCCCTGCGAGGTTGTCCTCCGAGCCGAAATTGGCCAGCCCGACCACCTCGAATTGTTCTGGTGGGCCGAGGGTGAGGATGGTGACGGTGTCGCCTAAGCCAAACTCGGCCCTCTCCGCGGTGGCGACGTCGGAGACGACCTCGCCTGGTCCGGTCGGGGCTCGCCCGTTGTCGGGGGCGATCGTCATCGCCCTGAGTTCGTCGGCAGTTTGCCAGGAGAAGCCCAAGGTTGGAGGACCCAGCCCGCCGACCGGATCGCCGTCGGCTCCCACGAATTGGGCGTATCCGGCGACGGCCCCTTCGGCGACCCTGACCCCGGGGACGGCTTGCACCTGCGCCAGGATCTCATCGGGGATGGACCCGAACTCGACCAGGTCGTTCCCGGTCTCCGGAGGGATCGGTCGCACGTAGACGTCGACCCCGGCGGAGATATCGGTGATCAACGTCTCGAAGCGGGCGTTGATGGTGTCGGTGAAGATGAAGCTGGCTGCCACGAAAGCGACGCCGATCACGATGGCGAGCGCGGTCAGAACCAGGCGGACCTTGTTGGCGATGACGCCTCTCAGCGCGGCACGGAGCATGTCATTCTCCGAGGTGCTTCATCTTCTCGAGGATGGAATCAACGGTGGGGTCGACCATCTCGTCCACGGTGTCGCCATCGTCGAGGAAGACGATTCTGTCGGCGTAACTCGCGGCGATCGGGTCGTGGGTAACCATGACGATCGTCTGAGAAAATTCGTCGACGGCTCGCCGCATGAACGCGAGGAGCTCCGCTTCCGCTTTCGAGTCGAGGTTTCCGCTCGGCTCGTCGGCAAAGACGATGTCCGGCCTGGTGACGAGGGCCCTGGCGGCGGCGACTCGCTGCTGCTCGCCGCCGGAGAGCTCAGCCGGCCGGTGGTCGAGCCGATCCTCGAGCCCCACCGCGGTGACGACCTCGTTGAACCACGCCTCATCAGGCTCGTTGCCGGCGATCGACAGAGGAAGGGTGATGTTCTCCTCGGCGTTCAACGTCGGTATCAGGTTGTACGCCTGAAAGATGAAGCCGACCTTCTCCCTGCGCAGGATGGTCAACTCGCGATCCTTGAGTGAGCCGAGCTCGGTGTCTCCGATGTGGACCGTTCCCTCGGTGAGGTTGTCCAGACCGGCAAGCGTGTGCAGCAGGGTCGATTTGCCCGATCCCGAGGGTCCCATGATGGCGGTGAACCGCCCGCTGGCGAACTCGGCGGAGATACCGTCGAGGGCTCGGACCGTGGCGGTGCCCTCTCCATAGATCTTGACGCCGTTGCGCATGCGAGCGGCGGCGCCGTTGACAGCGGTGTCTTCCAACATGATTTCCCTTTTGGCTCGACGAAGCGACAACGGTAGGCGTCTCGGAACGCAACCCGGCCGTGCCGGGCCCGAATGAGGAAGGCACCGACGGGCAAGGCCCCGGGAGTATCACTCCCGGGGCCCGCAGCCGACACAGCTGGCATGTCTAGGACGCTTATGCAGCCGGCCGGAGTCCCTGTGGGCCTTCCCCGCACGGATCGAGGATGACGACCCGCCCGATGACCGCCGGCTCCGTCCCATGGAGCTTCGCTCCCGTCAGCACCAGCGCGCGTGCGATGACGAGGCGGATTCGAGCGATCCCCCCCGGCGACCCGCGGTTATGCCGCCGTGACGCGTGGCTGGCGATTTTGGTGAGCTCGGCCATTCGAGCGGTTCCGAATTGGTGGCTGTGCAACATCACTGTTCCCCCTTGATGGCATCGTTGCCGATATAGGCCTGGAGGACAGCCGCCGTCTCCGGCACCACGTCCTCGCGTAACGCGTATTCCTTCTCATTGCCGATCAGCACCTTTACCAGCCCTGCGGTGCGCAGCAGCATCATGTGGTGGTGCAGAGTCGACTTCGAGATGTCGAACTCTTCGGCCAGCTCGTGCAGCGAAGCTGGTCCCCGCGACAGGTGGCGCAGGATCCGCAGTCGCCGCTCGTCGCCGAGTGCCTTGTATATTTTGATCAGCCAGTTGGGCGGGGCGTCTGGATCGGCGCCCATGTATTCGTCCGCTACCGGATAGGCCATGATCAGGCGGTCGGGCGTATCGGTGAATATCACCCACGGCCGCCCGGCGACGGTCGGGAGCAGCAGGATCGGCCTGGTGTACCCGGCCCGCTCTATCGAAATCCCGTTGGTAGTGAGCTCGACCAGCCGCTCCGCCGACATTCGCTTCGCCATGCTCCGGTGCGCCTCGATGTCGCGTTCGAGAATCGAACGGAAGGCTTTCTCGTGCTCGGCGAAAGCATCCTTCTGCAGGCCCCGCATCGCGGTGGTGATGATTTCGGTGGTCTCCTGGGGAGACATCTCCAGCAGATGCTGGATCGTGTCCCGCCACAGTTTGTGATCATCGAACATGGGCAGGGTGAGAAACTGCTCCAAGGCGCCGGCGTCTCCCTCGGCCGCTGCCTTCAGGAGATCGGCATCGGCGCCGCGGGAGCTCTTCAGCTCTACCAAACGGGTCCTCATATCGACGGGAGCCATGGCCTGGACGTGGTCGATGAATTCGTCGACGGTGCTGCCGTCCGGCAGGTCGGCGAGGATTCCCATCACCGAGATCCACACCTCACCGGCGCCGACACGCTGGATAGCCTCGGTGGTTGCATCCGACATGGCGGAAGTGATGCCGGCAAACCAGTCGGCTCCGAGGCCGTATTCCTGAAAGTCCTGCTCCGCCTCGTCACAGCCCTCGAGGAGCCAGAGAACGACGAGCAGGTCTGCAGCGGAGTGGAGCGCGAGCTCGACAGTCGGCTCGCCGGTTTCGGGGGCGGTGAAATCCCTCACCCGAGGTTCCATCCTCATCGTGTTCCCCTGGATTTGTGGCCTTCGGGCACATTTCTTGTCACGTTCGAAGAATATCGAACACTATGACGAAAGTCAAGAGCTTTCGAAGAGTTATGGAAGGCAAGCCTCCCAAGGGAAAACCCGCGCAATGCCCTGGTTTTCCCTCATCCTCGTCCCGGAATGTTGCTTGTCACTCGTTACTCCCGCGTACCGAGCTGGAGAGTGACCATTCCGCCATCGGTCAACTCGATGGTCACCGTCTCCCCAGCGCTGTAGTGCCGCAGGGCGGTGATCAGCTCGTCCATGGTGCGGACTGGAACACCATCAACAGAGGTGATCACCTGGCCTACGGCGATCCCGGCGATGGCGGATGGCGAGGATTCGGTCACCTCTTCGACGGTGACCCCAACCGGCATCACGCCGCTTTCAGAGATCGGTTCAAAGGCAGTGCTGCCCAAGATCCCAAGCAGGGCATGGGACGCGGACCCGGTCTCGATGATCTCGGTGGCGACGCGCTCGACGATCTCGATGGGAGTGGCGAACCCGATACCTTCGATGCCGAGCTGGCTGGCGCCGACCGCGGTGGTGATGCCGATCAGCCTGCCGTTGGCGTCGACCAGGGCGCCGCCGCTCGACCCGTTGGTAATCGGAGCATCGGTCTGGATCATGCCGAAGAGAACGACGTCGGGACCGGTCCGAACCTCACGACCCAGGGCGGAAATCACACCTACCGAAAGGGACGGTCCGCCATCGAGACCAAGCGGGCTTCCGACGGCGATAGCCGGCATCCCGACGGTGAGCGTGTCGGTGGCGCCGAGCGTCAGCGGATCGAGGTCTGTCGTCTCCAACACCAATACGCCCACGTCGGTGATGGGGTCGCTGCCGACGATTTCGGCGTCATAGACCCTGCCATCGGAGAGAACGACCCTGACCGCGGTGGCCCCGTCGATCACGTGGTGGTTGGTGATGATGTGACTGGGATCGAATACGACGCCCGACCCTGAGGCTGTGGCGACGAACTCGCCGTTCTGGATCGAACCCACTTGTACGGTGACGATGCTCGGGATGACGGTGGCCCCTACCGCTGCAGGATCGACCCCAAGGAAGGTCGGGACATCGGTGTTCGACGGAGCGACCGGCTCGGCGGCGGCCGGAACCTCGATGACGACAGGCGCTGCCGGTTCATCGTCGATCAGGACGGAGGCGGCGGCTCCAGAAAGTCCGCCAACGACGAGGGCTGCTGCGACCACCGCGATCCAGCCACCCCTCTTCTTACGTGGTGGCTCGGATCGGAGGGGGGCCTTGGTCCCAGGTGGTTCGTATCCGATGTAGGTTCCGCTGCCGCTGGTCATCGTCATGAAAGGTCCTCGTGTCGTGGTCGCTTACCCATACCAACGGCGCGGCTAGCGTGTTTGATCCTGAGAGTCGCATGAGAGTTCACGAACTCGCTGGGAACGGTTGAGCCTTCACCAATACGGCCGTCTCCTGTCGCTCCAGGCTCAATAGCTGGGGCTCCTGGCTCACGTCTTAGAGGGCGCACCGATGAGTGACCTCGTCCCTCGACGGATGTGGAGCTCTTTTTCTCGCTCTCGGCTACGGTCCGCTCGGGCCACGGCTCCGCAAAAGGTCGCCCTGCTCCAGACTAGATCGCGCTCTATTTGCGGAGCCTCCTGGGCACCAGAGCCAGCTGGCGGGACTGAGCGATCAGCCGTCCGGTGGCGTCCCACACCTCGCCGTCTTCCTCGAGGAACCCCCCGGTGATGAAGCGCGTGGTGAATGCACATGCCAGCCACCCGTCGCGTACCGGCACGGCGCGCACATGGGCGGTGAGCTCGACTGTCGGGGTCCACGCCGGAGGCTGGTCGGTGTTGAAGATGGCAGGTGGGAAACCGTCGACGGCGAGAAGCACGGCGAAGGTGTCGATCGGTTCGCCGTTGCGGAGTCGGAACCATCCCCTGATGCGCGGCTGTCGCGGGCTGTCGGAGAGAAGGGGCACGTCGTCGGGGTGGAGCCGCACCTCGATTTTGGCGAAGATGGGCGGGGGGAAGGTATCGGCGGGCTCGACGCCGACGCACTCCTCGGGTGGTGGTAGCTCGGGCGGTCCTGCTTCGAATCGCTTCAACGCGCTCGAGGGTTGGAGGTCTCCGAAGGTGCCTTGCAGCGCGACCAGCGAGTGTTGGGGGTCGTTGAGGCGGGCTTGGACCGTGGCGAACCGCTTTCCGGTCTTGAGGAGGTTGGTGTCGATAGTGACCGGCCCCGGACCGGCCGGGTTCAGAAAGTGGGCCGTGATCGTCACCGGGTTGGGGCGCTCGGCGACTTGAGCCATGGCGCGGGCTGACAATGCCATCAGGTACCCGCCGTTGGTTGCCCCGAGTATGTCCCACCCCGGCTCCACGGCGCCTTGATATACGTCGCCCAGCACATGACCGACCGCGGTGGCAGAGGCAAACGACATAGGTGGACACATCTTCGTCGTTTGTGATGCGCTGTGTTCGACCCGTATCACGTATTACGTATTACGAAAGGCGGGCTCGTGGTAGGTAATACGTTGTACGCAATACGGAGAGAGGGGAGCCCTCCCCCGACGGCTCCCCTCTCCACAACCGGACCTTCCCACCACTAACTACAGCCGGTTGTGTCTCCGCAGGTCAGGCACACGTAGCAGGAGCCGTTGCGCACGGTCATGTGGCCGCATCCTTGGCATGCCGGGGCATCTCCCATCATTTCACTCAGGGAGTACTCCGCGGCCACGGTGGCCACGGCGGCCTGGGTTGCGCCGCCGTTGAGCGCCGCCGTCACCGCTGCGGCCCCGCTGAGTGGTTCCGTCCCGTTTGGTGATACCAGCGCCGCCGGGGTCGATGGCACTCCCCCGACAACCTCGGCATCGACGAACTTGGCAACCGCCACCTGGGCATCGATATCCGATTCCATGGCAGCGTCGGTGAGATCTAGCTGCATGCCGGCCTCAACGGCTAGGCCCTTCGGCGGTTCCGGCAAATCCCCGGACCGGTTCGGTGGCACCTGCACCAGATCGTCGCGTTCCAGATATTCGACTCCGAGTGACCGGAAAACGTAGTCGATGATCGAGTTCGCCATCTTGATGTTCGGATGACCTTCGACCACTCCTCTGGGTTCGAATGTCTGGAAGGTGAACGTGTCCACGAACTCCTCCAGCGGGACCCCGTACTGCAGACCCTTGGAGACCGCAATTGCAAAGCAGGACAGGATGCCGCGCAGCGTTGCTCCCTCCTTGGCTAGATCGATGAATACCTCGCCGAGCGTCCCGTCCTCGTACTCTCCGGTGCGGAGGAACACCTTGTGCCCGCCGACGCGAGCTTCCCGGGTGAAGCCGCTTCGCTTCGGTGCCAGCAGGAACCGCGGGCGCAACAGGTCGTGATACGCCTCGCTGGGCGATGTTCCGGCTTGGAACATCCCGGCGTGGATCTGAACCTCGAGATCCACCGCTTGTGCCAGCTCTGCGGACAACTCACCGGTGGCACTGTCATCGGCGGTGGCAGATAGCGGCTGTGATGCCTTCGAACCATCCCGATACAGTGCCATCGACTTCAGCCCCAGCTCCCATGACATCCGGTACGACGCCGCGATGTCCTCGACCGTCGCCTCGTTTGGCATGTTGATCGTTTTCGAGATCGCCCCTGAGATGAATGGTTGCGCCGCCGCCATCATCTTGATGTGGCCGTGGTAGTGGATGAACCGCTTCCCGTATTTGCCGTTCCGGTTGGCGGTGTCGAACACGGAGAGGTGTTCTTTCCTGATTCCCGGCGCGCCTTCGATCGCCTGCCGACCACAGACCACATCGTTGGCGTCACGAATGTCATCGCCGGAGAAGCCGAGCTCGTGGAGCATCGAGAATCCGAGCCCGTTGTACTGCTCGGAGGTAAAGCCGAGGCGCTGCATTGTCTCCTCGCCGAGGGTCCACTGATTGAAGGCAAACCCGAGCTCGAAGACCGAGGGCAGTGTCTCCTCGATCTTGGCGATGTCCTCTGCGGTGAAGCCCTTGGCCATCAGCGTCGCCGCGTTGATGTGCGGTGACCTTTGGAGATCCAGGGTGCCGACGACATGCTCGATGATCTCCCTGATCTGGTCGGTCGTATACCCGAGCCGCTGCAGCGCCGGGGCGATGGAACGGTTGGCGATCTTGAAGTAACCGCCCCCAGCGAGCTTCTTGAACTTGACCAGGGCGAAGTCGGGCTCGATCCCTGTGGTGTCGCAGTCCATGAGAAGGCCGATGGTCCCGGTCGGAGCCAACGTGGTGGCCTGGGCGTTGCGGTACCCATGCTCCTCGCCGAGCTGGACGGCACGGTCCCAAGACTCGCGAGCGGTCGCCACCAGCTCTTCGGGGCAAGCCTCGGGGTCGATTCCGCTCACATGATGGGACACACCGTCGTAGTCGGTCTGCGGTGCGTTGCGGGCAGCTCTGCGGTGGTTCCGCATCACCGCAAGCATTGCATCGCGATTATCGGCGAACTTTGGGAAGGGCCCGAGGATGCCCGCCATCTCGGCCGAGGTCGCATAAGCGTCCCCGGTGAGGATGGCGGTCAGGGCACCGGCAATTGCCCTGCCCTCATCGGAGTCATAAGCGATGCCGATCCGCATCAACAACGAACCGAGGTTGGCGTAGCCGAGGCCAAGCGTCCGGTAGTCGTATGAACCCTGGGCGATTTGCTTCGACGGGAACTGGGCCATCGTCACTGAAATCTCGAGCACGATCGTCCACAACCGGATGGCATGCCGGTAGCCGTCGATGTCGAACACCCCGGTCGGATCGTCGTAGAACTGCCCGAGGTTCAACGACGCCAGGTTGCAGGCGGTGTTGTCGAGGAACATGTACTCGCTGCAGGGGTTTGATGCCCGGATCTCTCCCCCTGCCGGTGAGGTATGCCACTCATTGACCGTGGTGTGAAACTGCACTCCGGGATCGGCGCTCGCCCACGCCGCATCTGCTATCTGACGCCACAGATCACGTGCCCTCACCGTCTTCGCGATGCCTCCCGTCCTGGCAACGAGGTCCCAATCGGCGTCGCTGATCACCGCATTGACGAACTCGTTGGTCACCCGAACCGAATTGTTGGAATTCTGGCCAGCCACAGTGGCATAGGCTTCGCCGTTGAAATCCGACGGGTAGCCGGCGGCGACGAGTGCCCTGACCTTGTCCTCCTCAAGTGCCTTCCAGGCTATGAACGCCTCCACATCGGGGTGGTCGATGTCGACGATGACCATCTTGGCGGCCCGCCGCGTCGTTCCTCCGGACTTGATCGCCCCCGCCGCCCGATCGCCGACCTTGAGGAAGCTCATCAGCCCCGATGACTTTCCTCCACCCGAAAGCGGCTCCCCTTCCGCCCTGATGTTGGAGAAGTTGGCGCCGGCTCCCGCACCCATCTTGAACAACCGTGCCTCGCGGACCCAGAGGTCCATGATCCCGCCCGGGTTCACCAGGTCGTCATCGACGGACATGATGAAGCATGCATGTGGCGACGGGCGACTGTACGCATCGGGGGACTCGACGTTCTCGCCTGTCTCCGGATCCACAAACCAGAAACCCTGTGCCGTACCCTCGATGCCGTATTGATGGTGGAGCCCGGTGTTGAACCACTGCGGCGAGTTCGGTGCCGCCATCTGGTGCAGAAGCATGTAGGCGATCTCGTCCTCGAATGCCTTGGCATCGTCCGCCCCGGCGAAGTACCCGTGCTGCTCTCCCCACCAGCGCCACGTGGTCGCCAGCCGATTGATGACCTGACGCGCCGAGGTCTCCGGACCGACCACCGGGTTTCCTTCATCGTCGACAATGGGCTCACCATCTTCGTCGAGGTGGGGAACGCCCGCCTTGCGGAAGTACTTGGAGACCATGATGTCGCCGGCGACCTGTGACCAAGCAGCGGGAATCTCGGCATCCTCCATCTCGAAGACCACCGATCCGTCCGGGTTGGTAATCCGGGAGTCCCTTGTCAGCCACTCGACGTTTTGGTAAGGGTCCTCGCCGGCATTCGTAAACCGGCGCTCGATCTGCAACCCCTTGTTCATCGGTCCTCCCTCGGCCGGGGCTTCGCCCGGTGTTATCCACACAATTACCCACCACCACTAGATGTTGGGGTAGGGAAGCGAAAGAACCCCTAGATCTAGCGTGCTACACGAGTGTAATTACACGCGTGTGTTCCGTCAACTACTTCATTCGCTCCTGTGACGCGACTGCCCCGGCCGATGTTTCCGCCGGTCGGGGAAGCTGCACTATTTGTAGACCACGCGCTCGCTGTGGGCAAGCAGATACGCTCGGTGTTTTTCGCGATGGCGAGAACGTTTTCGCGACCAGGCCTTTGCGCCGGCCTCCGGCCTCCGGTCACCGGCCTCCGGCCTCCGGATTCGGGATTCGGGAGCTGGGAACTGAGAACTGGGAACTTGCGACTTGCGACTCGTGACTTGCAACTCGTGACCCGCGACTCACACTGTCGCTTCCCTGGCGCGCTCTTCGAGTATGCCTTCGACCTCGACGATGTCGCCGGGGCAGGTTTGCGACGCCTTCCAGTAGCAGAACCCGGTGGGGAGGAAGAACACCTGGAAGACGGAAAGGCCGAGCGCCCAGTTGAACGGTGGAGGCACCGCCCGCTCGATCGCTGTTGCAGTGGCTGCCGTGGCCGCAGCACCCAGCGAGCGGCCAACGCCGTTGATCAGGTTCCCCATCCCGTAGACCGTGCCGCGATGCTCCGGCAGGTTGACGTCGGTGATCAGCGCAAACCAGTTGGGAGAGTCCGCCGAGGTCAAAGCGAGAGCGAGGATCGCAGCGGCGAAGGCGGCACCCACCCAGGGGTTGGTCACCAGGCTGCGCAACACCTCGCCGATGAGGACCACCGTGCTCGCTCCTTCGGTCACCTCGAGGCCGCGCAGCGGGATCCAGAAAAACGCAAGGAAGAAGGGGATCGCGGCGAGGATGCCGAAGGCAGACAGGAGGGCGCGCCCGCGCAATGTCCGCCGTTGGAGCCGGTCACCGAGATGCCCGAACAGGATCGAGAACAAGGCCCCCACGGTGAACAGCGTCGCAAACAGGCCGCCGACGCGGGTGCCGGTTGCTGGGCCGTAGCCCTCGGCGATGACCTTTTGCTGGTAGAGGAGCGGGACCCAGATCAGCGAGCCGTAGGCGATCTGAGCGGTGAGGCCCTGCAGGATCAACCACAGGTTGGTTCGGCGTTGCAGCAAGGAGGGGAGTTGCGAGCGATCGATGTGGTACTCGTAGTTGCCTCCGGCCTCGTAGAGCGTGGCCAGCGCCGGCTCCTTGTAGCCGCGCGGGGCCACGAAGGTGGGAACGTACAGGAGGGCGAACAGGAACCCGGCGGTTGCGATCACGACCAGCGGGATCCGAAAGTTCTCCGCACCCAACTGGGAGGCAAGCAGTGCCCCGATCACTCCCCCAACCCCTTGCGAGATGCCCCAGAAGCTCATCGCAAAGCCCCGTCTTGCCGGTCCAATGAAATCGGAGATGACCGAGAATGCGATGGAGGCGATCGACCCGAGCCCGACGGCGACCACCATTTGCCACAGCGCCAGTTGCCAGATGGTGTCCGCCGTAGCCGACAGCAGGGTTCCCCCCGACCAGATGATCGTTCCCCAGAAAAGGAGTGGTTTTCGCGATCGAGCGTCTCCTGCGTAGCCCCAGACGACGGCGGTGAGGGCGGTAACGAGGATGGTCACTCCCGATAGCACGCCGATGGCGACTCCCGACGTGCCGAGGGAGTCGGAAACCGGCAGCACCATCGACGGAAGCATCACCAGTGCCGCGTTGTCCAGCGAGGCGAGGATGACGAACACAACGATCGTGTACGCGACGTGGACAGGACCGCCCCACCAGCTGGGATGTTGAATTCTCACGGTGGCCGACGACCCGGTATCCGGGTCAGTCTGTGGGACCAGGCTCGGGTGTCTCTGGATCCATCGACTCGACGGTGGGTGATGTGACCGGCGCCGGCTGCTCTGACGACCTGCCGAACGGAGCCCACCAGGCCATCGCTAGGCCGAGAACGATCCCGAGCAGCGGGAGGATCCACAGGAAGTCGCTGTGCAGTGGGATCACCCCCCACAGGAAAAGAGAGACACCGAGCAGGAAACCGAAGAGGAACCCGGAGATCGCGCCGAGGATGGGTCTGCCCTTCATGGCTTTCTCCTTCCTGCGGCCAGGGTGCCGGCGCCGGCGAGAACCGTGACGGCAGCCGCACCGACAGCGACGCCGCCGGGACTTCCGGAGATGGATACGGTGACGACTGCTTCGCAGACGGTCCCGCCGTGGTTGTGCCAGGCGGTCACTTGCATTCCGCCGGTTCCTTGTGGGGTGAAGTCCGGCAGGTCGTAGGTGTAGGACCCGGAGTCGCTGACCTCTTTTGTGGCTCCGCTCCACCCCACTATCTGCCAGGACATGCGGGGAAGCCGGATCACCACGCCGCCCTCGAAGGAGATCTCCTCATCGCTGGGTTCGGCGCTCGGGCCGAGGTCGCCGCTGTAGCCAACGGTGGCCGACAGCGGTGCCTCGAAAACGTCGCTCTTGGGGCGGGCGGCGTCGAGGATCCTGTCGGTGGACTTGTCGGGGAACGTGGCCGCGCCGCGGCAGTCGCCCCGTGTTATCTCGGCCGCCGCCGGAATCGCCAGGACGCCGACCAATACGACGGTGAGCATTCCGAGGAGCAATACGGTGGCTACACGTCGGTGCATGGCTACCTTCCGATCTTCGCCTCGGACGATTCTACGGCTTGCCGACCCCCGCTGCCGGTATTCTCCGTGGCCCGTATGGATGAGCTCACCCCGTCGTGGCAGCCGACCCAGGCCATGATCGCCAATGCCAACGTGACCGCGCTGATGGCCGATGCGGGCTTCAGGCACTACGACGAGTTACACCGCTGGTCGGTCCTCGACCCGATGGGGTTCTGGGGAGCGGTCATCGACCGCCTCGGGATCGTGTTCAGCCGGTCACCGGACACCATCGTGGACGGTACTGCCGAGCATCCGATCTGGCTTGGCGGAGCCCGGATGAACATCGTCGACTCGTGTTTCACCGCGGGGTCCGATCGCACCGCGGTTGTGTACCGCCGGGACGGAGAGAACAACGGGGTCAGTTATCAAGAGCTACAAGCCGAAGTGGCACGATTCGCCAACGGTCTCTCCGACCGGGGAATCGAGCCGGGGGATCGGGTGGCGTTGGCGATGCCGATGACGATTGAATCCGTCATCGCCTATCTGGGCACGGTTGCCGCTGGAGGGGTCGTGGTCTCGATCGCCGACTCGTTCGCCGCCGACGAGATCCGCACCAGGCTCCGGCTCACCGACCCGGTGTTGATGATCACCCAGGACCAGCTGATCCGCACCGGCCGCGTGTTTCCTATGTACGACAAGGTCGTGGAGGCGGGCGCCGATCGCTGTGTCGTGGTAGAGACCGGCGCAGACGTTCATCTTCGCCGACAAGACATTGCGTGGAGGCACTTCCTGAGCGACGACGCGACCCTCACCACCGTACAGCAACACCCGACCGCCCATACCAACATCCTGTTCTCCTCTGGCACCACCGGGGAGCCGAAGGCGATCCCGTGGACCCACGTCACCCCGATCAAGGCAGCCATGGACGGGAGATACCACCAGGACATCCACGCCGCAGACGTCGTTGCGTGGCCAACCAACCTGGGATGGGTGATGGGGCCGTGGCTGATCTACGCCACGCTGATAACGAGGCCACTTTTGCGCTGTACGACGACGTGCCCACCGGGCGTGGGTTTGTCGAATTCGTCGCCGATGCCGGTGTCACCGTGCTCGGGTTGGTCCCCTCCATCGTCTCGGTGTGGCGATCTACCGGCGTGCTGGAAGACGCGCCCTGGTCCAATGTCAGGGTGTTGTCGTCGACCGGAGAGGCGTCGGCACCTGACGACTACGACTGGCTGATGACCCAAGCAGGTGGCGTCCCTGTCGTCGAATACTGCGGTGGCACCGAGATCGGCGGGGGGTATATCACCGGCACGGTGATCCAGGAAGCCATCGCCTCGACCTTTACCACGCCGACGCTCGGCATCGACATCCGCATCCTCGACGATGCAGGAGCCGAGGCCGATACCGGGGAGCTGTTTCTGGTCCCACCGTCGATCGGGATGTCGCAAGACCTGCTCAACCGTGACCACGACGCGGTGTATTACGAGGGAGTCCCGCAAATCGACGTGCCGCTCCGGCGTCACGGCGATCACATGCGCCGGCTGCCCAACGGGTACTACCGGGCCCTTGGCAGGGTCGACGACACCATGAACCTGAGTGGGATCAAGGTCTCGTCTGCCGAGATCGAGCGGGCGATCTCCGAGGTCGACGGTGTGGCCGAAACTGCTGCGATCGCCGTGTCGCCACCCGACGGCGGTCCGAGCCGGCTGGTGGTGTATGCGGTCGCGGCCGACCCGGCTGCCGCCGACGCCGACCGGTGGAAGCAAGAAATGCAGAAGGCGATCCGCTCGCAGCTGAACCCGCTGTTCAAGGTCAGTGAGGTGGTCATCATCGATGAGCTGCCCAGGACCGCCTCTGCCAAAGTGATGAGAAGGTCACTGAGGGAGTCTCATCAATGAAACAGATCACGGTCCTGCGCAACGCTTCGATCGTTGGCGAGTCTTGAGCCGATGACCGACGACGGCATGATCTCTCGGGAGGCGATCGAGAGCAGTTACCGCGTCATCCAAGGACACATCAGGCGCACTCCCACGATCGGCATTGACCCAAACGACCTCGACGTCGCCGCCAAACGGATCACGCTCAAGCTCGAGCACCTGCAGCACACAGGATCGTTCAAGCCCAGGGGCGCCTTCGCCAATCTGTTGCTTCGAGACGTGGGTTCTGGTGGTGTCGCCGCCGCATCCGGTGGCAATCATGGCGCGGCGGTGGCTTACGCAGCCCGCGAGCTCGGGATCCCGGCGCATATCTTCATTCCATCGGTGTCGCCGCAGGCCAAGGTCGACCGGATCCGCAGCGAAGGGGCTGAGCTGACGATCGTCGGCGACCGCTACCACGAGGCGCTGCGGGCCTGCGACGAATTCGTCGCCGAGACGTCTGCTCTCAGCGTCCATGCCTACGACCAACGGGAGACGATCCTCGGGCAGGGTTCGATCGGCCTCGAGCTCGACGAGCAGGTTCCCGACCTCGACACCTTGCTCGTATCGGTGGGCGGCGGCGGTCTCATCGCCGGTATCGCCGCCTGGTTCACCGGCAGCGTCAGGGTGATCGGGGTCGAGCCGCGCCTCTCTCCGACGCTCGCCATGGCTCTGGAAGCGGGGGCGCCCGTGGATGCTCCGGCCGACGGTGTCGCCGCCGACTCTGACCTCGAGGGGATGGCGTTGAGTGGCGGGCAGCGCGATTCCCAGTTTCCTTACGTCGAATGAGAAATAGATCGTCTGTTCCTTATTGGATTTGAGGGAGATAGTCAGCGCGCCGGCTTCGCGCGGTCGTTAGTGCTTGACCCCGCGATCGTCATGTTCGACGAGCCTGACTCCGGACTCGACCCGGTGCGGACGGCGCTCCTCTGCGAGCTGATCAGGGAGGTTCACGAGGAGAACGGCGGCTGCTACCTGGTG
>JACZST010000008.1:5919-17183 GCA_022574065.1 Acidobacteriota bacterium | reverse complement strand
CGCACTCTTCTTCGAATGAAGTCAGAGCCCAAAAACCTAGCTGTGGGTACACTCTCAGGACGCTCCCGGGTGGTGAATCGATGAACAACTTCCTGGCCCTCGCGGGTCGCGACATGGCGATCGACCTCGGCACGGCCAACACGCTGGTGTTTGTCCGCGGCCAGGGGATCGTCCTCAACGAGCCTTCGGTGGTCGCCATCGACACCCACGACAACCGCCCGCTCGAAGTAGGGATGGCCGCCAAGCGAATGATCGGGCGGACCCCATCGCACATTCAGGCGATTCGGCCGCTGCGAGACGGTGTGATCGCCGACTTCGACATCACAGAGAAGATGCTTCGCTATTTCATTGACAAGGTTCATACGGGGCGTTTTGCCGCCCGCCCACGGATCGTGATCTGCGTGCCCTCGGGCATTACCGCCGTCGAGCGCCGCGCCGTCGAAGAGGCCGCATACCACGCAGGAGCCCGCAAGACGTACACCATCGAGGAGCCGATGGCGGCTGCAATCGGCGTGGGCCTACCGGTGCACGAGCCGACGGGGTCCATGGTCGTCGATATCGGGGGTGGCACCACCGAAGTTGCGGTGATCTCGCTCGGAGGGATCGTCGTTTCGCGAAGCATCAGGATCGGTGGCGACGAGATGGACGACTCGATCATCGATTGGGTCAAGAAAGAGTACAGCCTGATGCTCGGCGAGCGGACCGCCGAACAGGTGAAGCTGGCCATCGGTTCGGCCTGGCCTTATCCGAACGAACCGGCGGCGGAACTGCGGGGCAGAGACCTGGTGTCGGGACTGCCGAAGACGATCGTGGTGTCCAGCCAGGACATCAGGGAAGCCATGGAGGAGCCGGTATCGGCCGTCATCGATGCCATCAAATACACCCTGGACAAGACACCCCCGGAGCTTGCCGCAGACATCATGGAGCGCGGAATCATCCTGACAGGCGGCGGAGCGCTGCTCCGGGGCCTCGACCATCGACTGGTCCACGAGACCGGGATGCCGATCGTGACCGCGGATCGGCCATTGCAGAGCGTTGTGATTGGTTCGGGTGCAGTGTTGGAGGAGTTCGACGTGCTCGGCAGCGTGCTCCACTCCACCAGCCGCTCGTGACGTGAACACGCCCGTCGGCTGATGTTCCCCACAGGAAGAAGGTTTGATCGCGTCACGGCGCTCTTCATGTCCCTGCTTGCGGCCGGATTCGTGATCGCGACCTTCGACGTGAGGACGGCGGAGACCGGGATTGCCGACACGATGCGGGGCGGGGCGGCGACCTTGCTGGCGCCGATCCAACGGGGTGCCGACCTCTTGATCTCTCCTGTCGTTTCCTTCTTCGACGGCATTTCGAACCTGGCGGGGCTCTCCGATGAGAACCTACGCCTGCAGGAACAAGTCCGTGAGCTCGAGCTGCGCCTGCGCGAGACGTCGGCCTTGGAGCGCAAGGTCGAGGAACTAGAGGCGATCAACGGCCTGGCGCCACCGCTCGAGCTCGCCTCGGTGACGGCGCGGGTGTACTCGTCCGGGCCGTCGTCGTTCGACCACGTCAAGTACATCTTGAAGGGGGTGGACGACGGAATTGCCATAGGACAGGCGGTGATCGACGAGCGGGGACTGATAGGGCGGGTCGACGCGGTGACGGCGTCAACCGCACGCGTCAGACTCCTCACCGACCCCGTGGTCTCTGTGGGCGTTCGCGTTCAGCAGACCAACGAGACCGGTGTGGTAACCGGCCTTGGCATTACAACGCTGCGCCTCGATATGTTCAATGCCACCACACCGGTCACCCGGGGTTCGGTCGTGGTCACCGATGGAAGTCGGTTCCCGCCTGGGATCGTCGTTGGCTACGTGACGGAGTCCGCAGACGCCGAGGTGAACTTCGTGCTGCAGACCCGCGTGGAGACCGCTGCGAGGTTCTCCAAAATCGACTACGTCAAGGTGATCGTCGGGTGGTCGCCCCTGGATGCAGAAGTCGAGTTGGAGCCGATACTGATCGAGCCGCCGAGCTTCGTCAATCCGTCGGGGGAGCCGCAATGAGGAGGCACAAGAACACCCTGATCGCGCTTGGGCTCGTGCTCATCGCCATCGTCCTGCAGACCACGTTGTTCAGCCAGGTACGCCCCTTTACCATCGCGCCGGCGATCGTGCTGCTGACCGTGATTGCTTGCGCTCGCTACCTGGAGCCCGAGGCTGCGCTCATGGTCGGCTTCACCGCCGGCATCGTCTCAGACCTGGTCGGCGGGTCGTCCCTCGGGCTGTGGGCGATCACGATGACGGTGGTGGCGTTCGCCACCGTCAAGCTTCGCCAATACGAGGTTGGGGGAGTGCTCGTCGTAGCAGCCGGGATCTTTGGGCTCACCTTCGCCGGGCAGCTGCTGTACGCGATCGTTGGAACACTATTCGGTCAGGGAACCATCAATCGCCCTGACCTGTGGAAGCAGCTCCTGTTTCCGGCATTGTGGAACGTAGTGTTGGCCGCCCCGATCTTCTGGGTTTCCACGCTGACGATGCGACGTGATGAACGGCGGTGGGCGCTGTGAGCGGAACGTGGCGGGTTGTGACGGTGGGAGTGATCCTCGCTGCCATGCTCGCCCTGCTTGGTTTGCGGCTGTGGACGGTGCAGGTCACCGGCGTGCAGGAGTACCAGGCACGAGCCGAATTCAACCAGGTCCGTGTGGTGAATACGCCGGCGCCTCGCGGCGACGTGTTCGATCGCAACGGTGTGCTTTTGGCCGGGACCCGGCCTTCCCTTGCTGTGGTCGTAGACATGGCCCTGGTCACCGACGAGACCATCGACCTCCTGTCACGCAACCTCGCCGCCTTCCTCGACGAGCCGGCGAGCTCACTCTTGGAGACCTTTGCCAACGCCAACAGCGGTGCACAGCTGATACTCGCCATGGATCTAACGGAGGAGCGAGCGCTGCTCCTGCTCGAGCGTCGTGAGGACTTCCCAGGTGTTGCCGTGATCCCGCAGCCGGTGCGCGAATATCCGGGCGGCGACCTGGCGGCTCATGTTCTCGGCTACATCGGCCGCCCTTCTGCCGAAGATCTGGAACGACCGGACGTCCGTGGCAACGATGTGGTTGGGAAGGCCGGTGTGGAGCGCTTCTATGACGACCAGCTCCGGGGAACGGAAGGACTCGTCAAGTACCGCGTCGATGCCGACCGCACCATACTCAGCAAGACGGGCGAGAAGGCCCCTCAGCCTGGGAACAACCTCCATCTCACTCTCGATGCGGCGGTGCAGGCTCAGCTTCAGGCGTCGCTGCGGGAGGGCCTGGAGTTGGCGAGACGCCTGGAGATGGAGGAACGGGTCGACGCCCTCGCCGAGGTGGGTATCGACGCCAGGATGGCGCTGGCTCGGCAAGAGGCCATCACCGCGATCAGAGAGGCTGTCGCTCGCATCGCCGAGACGGCTGGGATCAAAGACGAGGACGAACGGGAAGAAGCGGAGGCGGCAGCGCTCCTCGAGCGGGAGTCGCTTCCCGATGCCGACGAGCTTGGCGAAGGTGACGTGCTCAAGGCCTTGTACGACGGTCTCCCGGTCGATTCAGCCGGCGTCTGTGTGCCGGCGCAGCGTGTTGTCCTCGGCGTCGACCAACGCTCCAGGCTGAGCGGGACCGTCGAACGGTCGATACGGCTGATCAGCGTCACCGAATCGCGCGACACGAAGAGCGCGGTGGTCGTTGTCGACGGTGAGCGTTTCGTCGTCGCAGAAGGAGACCTGTTTGCGACGACGCTGCGGACGACGACCATCGACCAGGACCGCATCGTCCTCACCCACTCGGATAAGTGGTGCCCGGTCCGATCGGTTGGGGTGGTTGAGGACCCGAGAGACGGATCCATCATCGCCATGGGGTCGTATCCCAGCTTTGACCCAACGGCGTTCGTCAGCGGCCTGACGTCGGAGGAATGGGAGCTGCTCGGCACCGCAAACGCTTTCACCAACTTCGCCGTCCAGGGCCTGTACTCGCCGGCATCCACCTTCAAGGTGGTCGCCTACATGCTGGCGATCGAAGAGGGGATCTACCCGCTCGACCGGCCGATCGCAGACCGGTTGCTCGGTACCGAGCAACCGGGAGAGGACGTCGCCTTCGGCGAGGAGCAGGCAGTCGACGAGCTACAACCGCTCACCTCCGACACCGACGCCTATAACTGCACAGGAAGCCTCCGCTTTGAGTTCAACGACGGATCGTCCCAGGTGTATCGCGACTGGAAGCGCGGCGGTCATGGGCCACTGGATCTCCATGGTGCGTTGCAGGCCTCCTGCGACCTGTATTTCTGGGAGATCGCGCTGCGGGTGTGGAACGAGCGCTCAGACGACGACGGCATCAACAACGAGAACCTGTGGCAGGAATGGGCCCGTGCCTTCGGCTTCGGTGAGGCGACGGGAGTCGATCTCCCGTTCGAGAAACAAGGTCTGATCCCCGATCGGGCGTGGTTTCGCGAAGAGCAGCGTGCCGGCACCGGCCGGGTGCGAGCTACGGGGCCATGGGTCGGCGGTGACCTGATGAACGCGGTCGTTGGCCAGGGAACCGTGCTTGTTACGCCGCTCCAACTCGCCAATGGGTTTTCCACCATGGTCAACGGCGGCACCCTGTGGGAGCCGCGGGTGGTTGACCGGATCACCGACCAGGAAGGAACGGTGCTGTATCCGACAGACCCGGTTGCCCTGGCGAGCGTGGAGTTGTCGGCGGCGTCGGTGACCCTGTTCCGGCGTGACCTTCAGCAGGTGGTGAACGGACCGCTCGGGACGGCAAGGCGGGCCTTCGAGAGCTTTGGCGAAGGGGTCGAGGACGTCGGAGGGAAGACCGGCACCGCAGAGGTCATCAAGGCAGAGGCCGAGGTCGACCAGGTCGATACCGCCTGGTTTGTCGGGGTGGCTCCGGTGTTCAACCCGCAGTACGTAGTCTCCATCGTGGTTGAACGCGGTGGCTCTGGCGGCAAGGTCGCAGCCCCGATCGCCCGTCAGGTGTTGCAGCACCTGGTTGGCGGGTCGGAATCGGTCACGCCCCTCGAGGCAGGAGCCGACGCAGATTGACGATGCTCGAGCGCACCCCCCAGCCGATCACGGTCCTGCAGAGGGAGCGGCCCATGCGCCCCGACCTGGCGTTGGTCGCTTCCTACATCGCGCTGTCGGTGCTTGGTCTCCTCATGGTGTACACGGCGTCGGCACCACGCCTGATCGACCTCGGATTGAACCCAACGCAGGACCTGGAGCGCCAGGGGGTGTTCGTGGTCGTCGGGTTTATTGCATTTGCCGTCGTTTCCGCGTTTGATGTCCGACATCTGCGCCGCTGGGTCCCCGCCATCTACGCGGCCAGCATGCTGACGCTGCTTCTCGTGCTCACTCCGCTGGGGAGGACCGTGCAGGGTGCGCAGCGGTGGATCGACCTCGGACCGCTCGGGCAGTTCCAGCCGGCCGAGCTGGCCAAGGTGGCGGTCATCGTGGCGTTGGCCGGCCTGCTTGCTCTCAAGCCGCGGGCGCTGCGATGGGACAGCATCGTGCGGGCGGTCGTGGTGGTGGCGATTCCGGCATTTCTGATCTTCAAGCAGCCGGACCTCGGCACTATGCTCGCCTTCGGCACCATCGCCATGGTGATCCTGTTCGTCGCCGGTGCGACGTGGCGGCAGATGGCAGCACTCCTGGTCGCTGCTGCGGTCGGCGCAGTCGCCTTGTTCCAAGTAGGGGCGATCAGCCAATACCAAGTTGAGCGCCTGACCGCGTTCCTCGATGTCAACTCCGACTTGCTGGGTGCTCAGTACAACCTGCAGCAGAGCGAGATCGCTATCGGAACCGGAGGGTTGTTCGGAAAGGGACTGTTCAACGGGACCCAAACCAACCTGCGGTTCGTGCCGGAGCAGTCGAGCGACTTCATCTTCACTGCGGTTGGGGAGCAGCTCGGGTTCGTGGGGGCCGTCATCGTGCTTTCGTTGTTTGCCATCCTCCTATGGCGGATCCTGGTCGCTGCGCTACACGCCAGGGACCGCTTCGGTCAGCTCATCGCGGTGGGCGCTGCCGCACTGATCACCTTCCACGTATTCGTCAACGTCGGTATGACCGTCGGTGTCATGCCGATCACGGGGCTCCCTCTGCCGTTCATGTCCGCCGGCGGCACCGCGTTCATCGCGATGAGCATCGCTCTCGGGATGGCCCACTCGATATGGCTGCGCCGGTCGCCGGTGCCTGGAGAGCGCGCCTTCGACCACGCGCAAGCCCCGTAGCACCTTCCGGGCGTGTCCATCTACTACGCTCGTATTTCATGCAGCGACGCGCTGAGCAGGGTTGGGTCGAGGTCATCGCTGGCCCTATGTTCTCCGGAAAGAGCGAGGAGCTGATCCGCAGGGTCACCCGGTATGGGATTGCCAGGATCCCCGTGCAAACCTTCAAGCCGGCAATCGACACCAGGTACTCCGCGACCGAGGTCGTCTCCCACTCCAATTTGTCCGCGGCCGCCACCGCGGTTGCCGATTCCGCGGAGCTGCTGCGGTCGGTGGAGGATCGCACGGTGGTCGTCGGCATCGATGAGGGGCAGTTCTTCGATGAGGGCCTTGTCGAAGTGGTCGAGCTGCTGGCCGGCGCTGGCAAGCAGTTGATCATCGCCGGGCTCGACCTCGACTACCTGGGCCGACCGTTCGAGCCGATCCCCGCACTCATGCTGCGCGCCGAGTACGTGATGAAGACCCTTGCCGTCTGCCACCGCTGTGGCGGTCCCGGGCTGTTCACGCAGCGGGTGATCGCCGGCGACGATCTCGTTGTGCTCGGTGCTACCGACGCCTACGAGGCGCGGTGCCGGCGATGTTACGACCCGACCGAAATAGAGCAGCCGAAGCTGACAGCAGTAGATCAGTAAGTCGGTCGCAAGACGCAAGTCACAAGACACGAGCGCGGGCCGGTTGCGCGCAGTCTCGTTTCCTTGCGACATGTGGCTGAAGTGCTCGGGCTAGCCCGCGGCACCAGCTACCCTCAGTGCAGTTCGACCGCAATGGGCGGTCGTCCGTTCCGAACCGGGACCAGGAATTGGCTTACAGCTACCCCCATGCCGTCCGATGGAGCCCCAAAGCGATCGACTCGCGATCGACCGGTGGCACCGACCCCAGGACACAAACATGGCGGACGAGCTGCCGACATGGTTTCCGCGATACCTCAAAGGAGTTCAGGTATGAGTTTATTCAGGAAGAAGCGTGCCCAGGTGGTGCGCAAGGGTTCCTCGGTCGAACAGCGTACGGTGCGAAGCGTGGGCGGGGAGACCGTCACGGTTCGCCGGTTCACCGAGGCAACCGGACAGCAAGCCCCGCGAAAGAAACAGAAGCAGGGCGGTAAGTCCAACCAACGGCAGCGCCCCGCCCGTCGCAGCCGTCCGACACACCTCGAAGTGGTGGCGCCACCCGAGACCGCGCGCAAGCAGATGCTGGTGCGCACCCTCCCGCACCAGACCCAGATCGTGGTGATGGAAGGGCCGGTGCTGGTCGAGCACTACGTGGCCCGGTCCGACAGACAGTCGCTCGTCGGAAACGTGTATCTGGGCAAGGTACGCAATGTGCTGCCCGGCATGGAAGCAGCGTTCATCGACTTCGGGGCAGGGAAGAACGGCGTTTTGTATGCAGGCGACGTCAACTTCGCCAGCTACGAGCTCGGGGGAAAACCCAAACGCATCGAGTCTGTTCTGGCACCGGGCGACCCGGTCGTGGTGCAGGTGGTCAAGGATGCCATGGGCCACAAGGGCGCGCGCTTGACCAACCAGATGAGTCTTGCCGGCAGGTACCTGGTGCTGGCCCCCGACCCCAGCGTACGCGGCATCTCGAAGCGTCTCCCAGACGACGAGCGGCGCCGTCTTCGAGAGCTGATCGCCGAGCATCGCCCCGAGGGCATGGGTGTGATCGTGCGAACTGCCGCCGAGGGTGCCACCGGCGAGGACATCAAAGCCGACATCGCCAGGCTCCAGGACGTATGGCACGGGATCGAGACCAAGGTGGAGACCGCTTCCGCACCTTCTTTGCTCTACGAGGAGCCGCCGCTGGTCACAAGGGTGATCCGTGAGCATTTCACGCGGGATTTCAAGCGCCTGCTCATCGACCAAAAGGTCACGTACGATCGTGTCCTCGAGTATCTGAGGGGAACAGAGTCCGACTTGCTGGAGAAGGTATCGCTGTACAAAGACGAGATGGCGCTGTTCGAGCGATTCCACGTCGAGGACCAGCTGCGCAAGGCCCTCGACCGCAAGGTGTGGCTGCCCTCCGGGGGGCACATCGTGGTCGATCGCACCGAGGCGCTGACGGTGATCGACGTCAACACCGGGCGGTTCGTCGGTACCTCCAATCTGGAGGACACGGTGCTGGAGAACAACCTGGAGGCTGCTGAGGAGATTGCGCGACAGCTCAGGCTGCGCGACATCGGTGGCATCATCGTCATCGACTTCATCGACATGGAGACCCAAAAGAATCAGGACGCCGTTTTGCTCCGTCTCCGCGAGCATCTTGCCAAGGACAAGACCCGAACGCAGGTTTTCGAGGTCTCCAACCTCGGGCTCGTCGAAATGACCAGGAAGAACGTGTCGGCCGGGCTCCTCGAGTCTTTCTCTGAAGTGTGCCCGCGCTGCAGTGGCCGCGGCGTCTTGCTCCACGAGGACGCAGCCGCCACCGGTATCCAGATTGGCCTCGACAACGAGGAGACAGGCTGAAGAGTCCTCAGCCATCAGATTCACTCGAGGTTGAGTCGAGGCTGATGGCTGGCGACTGATGAATGGGAAATACGCAGCCCCACTAAGCTGTGTGGCGCCCGGCATTCGCCGGACCCCTACCGACTACCGGGAATCATGTACGCCATCATCCGCGCCGGCGGAAAACAAGCCAAGGTGAGCGAAGGCGACATCGTTGATGTCGAGCGCGTCAAGACCGAAGGCGATGTCACATTCGTACCACTGCTCATCGTCCAGAAGGACGGCACGGTGATCTCGGATCGAGCCAAGCTGGCCAAGGCGACCGTGACGGCCGAGATCCTCGGCGAGTCAATCGGCCCCAAGGTCGACATCTTCAAGTACAAGGCGAAGACCGGATACCGTCGACGCGCCGGACACCGCCAGAAGTACACGCAGCTGCAGATCAAGAAGATCGATGTGCCGGGGGCAAAGCCGGTGACGAAGAAGCCTGCCGCTAAGAAGCCTGCGGCCAAGTCGGATACCGCTAAGAAGCCTGCGGCCAAGTCGGATACCGCTAAGAAGCCTGCGGCCAAGTCGGATACCGCTAAGAAGCCTGCGAAGAAGAAAGCCACTCCGTCGTCGACCGCAAAGTCGACCGCACAGAAGCCTGCGGCAAAGAAGAAGCCGTCAGACGCCGACAAGGGAGCTTGACATGGCAAAGACCAAGGCCAGCGGTTCTTCCAAGAACGGGCGCGACTCGGCGGCGCAGCGACTCGGACCGAAGGTGTTCGACGGCCAGACCGTCAGGTCCGGTGCCATCCTCGTCCGCCAGCGTGGCACGCGTATCCACCCCGGCAACAATGTGGGGCGCGGAGGAGACGACACCCTGTTCGCCAAAACCGACGGCGTGGTGTCGTACGGAACCAAGCGCGGCCGGCGACAGGTGTCCGTCGTTGCCGAGAAAGTCCTGCAGTAGCAGTGTTTGCCTCTCCCACGAAGTGGGGGAGGCGCGAGCATTCGGCCGATAGGCCGAAGCGCAGCGGAGGGGGCTCTGGAAGTTGGTTGGCCTCGACTGAGCTCATGTGATCGATTACTCCCCCTAAAGCCCCCTCTGCGCAGTCGCTTCGCGACTACACGTCTCCCCCGCTACGCGGTGGAGACGATGACCCGGCTACTCGGCCACTCAGCCACTCAGCTACCTTCCACTCATGAGTTCCTTTGTTGATCAGGTGACCCTCCATGCCAAGGGTGGGAACGGCGGAGCCGGCGTCGCCTCGTTTCAGAAGCGAAAGGGCAAACCGAGAGGTCGCCCGAACGGGGGCAATGGGGGGAGGGGCGGAGACGTCATCCTCGGCGCCAATCCCAGCATCGGCACCCTGCTGCGCTACGACCGGAAGCCGCATTGGCAAGCCGGAGACGGGGTGCACGGTGAAGGCGAGCTGCGCCACGGGCGGACCGGCGACGATCTCATGCTTCCCATCCCGCTCGGGACCATGGTTCGTGACGATCGCGGCACCCTCCTCGCCGATCTCGTCGAAGAGGGCCAGCACATCGTGATAGCCCGCGGCGGTCACGGTGGTCGCGGGAATGCTGCCTTTGTCACACCGGCCCGCAGGGCGCCGGCGTTTGCCGAGCAAGGTGAGTACGGGGAAGAAAACGCGATCACTATCGAGCTTCGACTGCTTGCCGACGCCGCCCTCGTCGGCTATCCAAACGCTGGGAAGAGCACGCTCATCGCGAGCGTCTCCGCGGCCACCCCGGCCATCGCGGACTATCCGTTCACCACGCTCGTACCCAACCTCGGCGTCGTCACCGTCGATGATCGAGAGTACGTGCTCGCCGATATCCCTGGACTCGTCGAGGGAGCAGCAGATGGGAAGGGACTCGGTCACCAATTTCTCCGCCACATCGAGCGGGCTCGCGCCCTCGTGGTGCTCCTCGACCCCTCCGACCTGCAGACCGACTCACCGGCCCGGCAGTACGAGGTCCTGCTCGCCGAACTCGGTGCCTACTCACCAGAGCTCATCGCCCGTCCCCGGATCGTCGTGCTGAACAAGACCGACCTCCTCACCGCCGACCCGGTTGTGCAGATAGATACCGAGGTTGTCGCCATCTCCGCCGTCACCGGCGACGGCGTTCCTGAGTTGCTGCATCGCATCGCCGACCTCGTCGATCTCGCCGTACGTGAGGCCCCGGCAAGAGAGGGATACACGCTTCACCGCCCGCTCGAGGTGCCGTTCACCGTCACCCGTGTCGAAGGTGTCTGGCTCGTCGAAGGCCGAGGTGCGCAACGAGCGGCCAACCTCAACGACCTCACCATCGCGGAAGCTGCGGACCTGGTCGCGCGGCGGCTGCGCCACATCGGAGTCGACTACGCCCTGCGCGATGCTGGCGCCGAGCCGGGTGACGATGTACGGATCGGGGACCTCGTGTTCACCTACGAGGATGCGGAAAGCATCGAGTGACAAGGAGCAAAGCTCAAGTCGCAAGTCGCGTGCCGCGTGCCGCGTGCCGTGTGTCGTGTTTCGCGACTGTGCGACAGTTTGCGTGGCTGTGCTCCGTCGCGATCCTTGCTCCCCCCTCAGGGGGGAGTCCCGCCCGTAGGGCGGGGAGGGGGGTCAGGCCGTGC
>JACZST010000008.1:0-5909 GCA_022574065.1 Acidobacteriota bacterium | reverse complement strand
CTGAGGGGGAGGCAACATCGCGCCGCTATTGCCGCGTCGCAGCCCAGCGCGACTGTTCACGTTTGGGGGATTACCGGCGAAAGCGGGGAGTGGGGTTACCGGAGTTTCCGAGCTACCCAGTTCCAAGTTCCCGAGTTCCCAGTTGACTGGGGGTCTGAGGCCGGCGGCCGTTTCCAGTTCTCAGTTCCGAGATCCCAATTTTCCAGTTCCGCGATTGCCGATCCTGCACGGGCGGTGTTCTGGCTCAACCCGGAGCGGCAGCGGTATTGGAATACCGGAGATTCGGTGATGGCCGCATACGCCGATATGTGCGATGAGGTGGAGGAGGTGAGGTCCCTCGCCCAGCTGGAGCGATTCGTCGAGCGTGTTGCCCTCCCCACCGGCGCCGGACGTCGAGTAGGTCGATCGACCAGTTTGAGTCAACCAATCGGCTCGGGCGGCCGATGGAGGGGGTGACACCATCGCCGAGCAAGAGGTCCATGACATGCCAAGGATCCTGGTCATCGAGGACTCTCCCGTCCTTCGCCGCTTTATCGAGATCAGCCTCCGTGGGCAGAACGTCGTCGTGGACGGCGCCACAAAGGGCCGCACCGGGATTGATGCGGCAACGACCGATCCGCCGGACCTGATCATGCTCGACCTCGGCCTCCCCGACATCGACGGCTGGACCGTTCTCGACGAGCTTCGATCCAACGAAGCCACCTCGCGGGTTCCTGTGCTCGTCTCGACCGGCTGGGAGGGGAGCGAGATCTCGATTCGGGCCCACTCCAGGGGTGCGGAGGTCCTTCCCAAGCCGTACGCGGCTTCGGACCTGCGAGCTGCCGTTGTCGCCATGCTCGGCGTCGAGGTCCCTGCCACCGCGTAGGTCTTCCTAGGCGATTCTCCAGCCGGTACGGTCGACAGACGGATGCTGTACCTGGTTCTCGTCTTTGCCATCGTTACCGGCAACCCCACCTGCGCCGGGCTCGAGCGCCCGGTCGGCGGACCGGTCATCGAGCCATTCGCCCCGATCGGGCGTTACGCAGGGCATTGGGGTATCGACTTCGGTGTCCCCAGCGGCACCGCAGTTCGAGCCGCAGACGCAGGAGTGGTCACCTTCACTGGGGTGGTGGTCGGCAACCGAACGGTGACGATCGACCACGGCGGTGTCAAAACCTCGTACTCGTTTCTCACCCGGATCCTGACCAGCCGGGGGGCCACCGTCGGGCGCGGTCAGGTGATCGCCGTCACCGGGCAGCACCGTGGCCATCCCTCGCTCCACTTCTCGGTTCGCATCAGGGACGTGTATGTCGATCCCGAGCCGTTGCTGGCCTGTCGCGGTGATCCTGGCCCGGGGTTGTGGCTCGGCTCAGCATTGTCTGCGTATCCTGGCCTCAATGCGGGCGATCATGGGCGGAACGTTCGATCCACCACACGTGGCGCATCTGGTGGCGGCGGAGTGCGCCCATTACCAGTTGGGCGTTGACGTCGTGACGTGGATTCCGGCTGGTTCCCCATGGCAGAAGGCGTCGAAAGGGGTCACCGAGGCGAGGCACCGCTGGGAGATGACCCGGCTTGCCGTCGACGGCGTCGACTATTTCGAAGCCGACGATCGGGAGGTGCGCCGCGAAGGCTGGACGTACACCATCGAGACGCTCGAAAGCTATGGGGATGAAGACATCATCCTCATTCTCGGAGCCGACGCCGCCGCCGGCCTCGGGACCTGGCATCACGGTGGCGACGTTGTGAAGCGGGCGAAGATCGCGGTAGCGCCACGCCCGGGGGTGGATCGTTCGGTCGTCGAGCGCGCGGTCGACACGGAGTTCACCTGGCTCGACATGCCGCTGCTCGACATCTCGGGCACGTTGGTGCGGGAGCGAGTGCGCGCCGGCGACTCTGTCCGGTTCCTGGTCAGGGACGCCGTGTGGCGATACGTCGTCGACAACGATCTGTACGGTCGCTGAGGCAGCGGTCTCGCTCTAGTATCGGGTTGGTAACTGACCGACGAGGAGCCCGCATCCCCGCCACCGAAGAAGCTGTCAAAGCCGCAAGAGAAGCGGTGGCAGCCATCATTGACCAGAAGGGTGAACACCCCGCCATCCTCGATGTCTCCGAGCTCCTGGTCGTTACCGACTTGTTTGTGATCACAACCGGCACGTCTCGTCCCCATCTGCGCAGCCTCGTCGACGGGATCGAGCGGCAACTCAAGGCGATCGGGGAGCGCCCGTTGCGACGCGAGGGTGTCGAGTACGGCAAGTGGGTTCTCCTTGACTTCGGTCACTTCGTCGTTCATCTGTTCGACGAAGAGACACGGGCCATGTATGACCTGGAGCGGCTGTGGGCCAACGCCCCTCGCGTCAATATTTCCGAAGCGTCGGCAGCGGCGGGGCCCTGATACAATCGCTCCCCGCATGGGGCTGTAGCTCAGTCCGGCAGAGCACTTGACTGGCAGTCAAGGGGTCAGGGGTTCGAATCCCCTCAGCTCCACCACCCGAAACCTCTTATATACTAGGGGTTTTCGGCGTTTCTAGGATGGAGTTCAACGACCGTCTCATTCGGCTTGGGCCGGTCCTGGGCCGGCAGAGAACCCGCCAACGACTCATCGAGGCGCGCCGCAGCCGCCTCATCAAGACCATCAAAAAGGTGGCCGTAGCGGTCCAGGGTCACCTTGATCGAGGAATGTCCGAGCCGAGTTTGAATGACTTTGGGATGCTCACCTTGGGCGATCAGTGCGGCGACATGAGAGTGGCGCAAGTCGTGAAACCGCATCGGCTCACTCACCGAGTCCTGCACCGCAGGCAGGAAGACGCGTCGCCGGAAGTTGCTTCTCCGCAGCAGCCCACCCTCGGCCGACGTGAACACAAACCCATCAACGGGCGGATACGCAGCCAGGTGTCTGGCGAGCGTGTCGCCGAGTCGGCGGGGGAGTGCGATCTGGCGCCGAGACGCCTGCGTCTTCGGAGGCCGGATGCTGATCTGGCCGTTGACCTCGGACAGTTGCTGGGTAACGGTGAGCGAGCTCCGCAGCAGATCCAACCCGGATACCTGTAGCCCAGCCAGCTCACCGAACCGCGCACCCGTGTATGCCGCCGTTGCCACGAGCGCCGAGTACGGAGCATCGACAGCGTCGATCAGCGCTGAGATCTCGCTCTGATTCAGGAAGCGCATCTCTTGGTGATCGGCCTTGGGGAGATGAATCCCCCGGCACGGGGAACGGGCGATCAGATCCGACTCCACTGCCGACGAGAACACTCCCGCGACCAGGAGATAGCACTGGCGGACCGTCGATGCCGCCAGCCCCGAGGACTGCAGTTGAGATACGAACGCCTGAACATTGGTGCGTGTCACTGAACCAACCGGGCGGGCCTCAAAATAGGGCAGCACGTGGTTGCGCATCAGGGATTCCGCGGTAGCTCGCGTCGAGGGTGCCAGATGAACGCGGGCCGCCGTATACGTCGGGGCCCATTCACCGAAAGTGGTTCGAGCGAGGCGGGGGTCCGTCCACTCACCCCGTAGCTGATCAGCCTCCTGTGTAGCCAACCACCGCTCAGCATCGACCTTGCGGCGGAACGACTTCGATCGCTCCTCGCCACCCGGTGGGTAGTAGCGCGCCCGCCACGGATTCGGGCGATCTGGCCGCTTTGAGATTGCCATCAGTTCCGCCTCGATCGAGGTGGACTACTTACACCATTGTAGTTCAGATGTCAAATGCTGGCGGCGGCGCCGTTCCGACCGACAGTCGCCAACTGGTCCTACGGAAAGAGCACGGGAGCGTCCTCAGCCTCGACTCGATTGTGAGGCTTGAAGCTGTAGCTGTATCCACTGCTCGACGTCGTTTCGGCGATAGCGGATGTGCTTACCCACACGAAAGGCGGCTGGTCCCCGTCCTCGGTGCCGCCACCGGTAGAGCGTGTTGAGCGGCACATCTAGGTAGTCGGCAAGGTCTTGGGGTGTAAGCAGCTGGTCGAGTTGGCTCATCCCGGCATGGTGCGCCGCGAGGGTTACGAACGGATGACAGATCGCTGTCAGATTCGAAGTTTCTTGCTTGTCATCGATCTGTCATCGATCTGTAACTCATTTGACATGCTGCCCCGCGACGCTTCGGTCTCATTTCTGCGATGAGGGAGGAGAAACCGTGGCGGCCCCATTTCATGTGAACGGTCCAGACCCGAGCGGTGACGACACAGCAGCGCCCATGTGGTCTAGCGAAGGCACGTCGCGGTTGGTGCCTGACGGGGAGTTGGATCGTCGTATCAAGGCTGGTTGGGAGGAGTGGGTCGAACTCCTCGACGGTTTGGTCAGCACCGGAGGCATGTTGCCTTCGCGTGAGCTGGTGGGTCGGGTGTTGAGTTTCTTCGACGAGGTGTATTGGAGCGCCGAGGACGCCCGCGTCGAGGCGCTCCGACGCCGATACCGAGCGGAAGCGAGTCGCCGATGCCGCAGTCCAGACCGCTCAAATCCGGACCGTTCTTGGGGGCTTGATGGTCGCTGATCGTATCACCGGGCTTCTTCGGCGGACATCGGTCGCCGGTAGCCGCCGCCGGTTTGGACCCCTCGCGCAGGTGAGATGGTTTCAGGTGGCGTTGTGGCTGTTGGTCGTATCGGGTCCCATCGCTGCGACAGTGTTGGCCTTCGGCGTCGGCGGCCTCGACAGTCGTATGGACGGGTTGAGTCGCCGGCCGGCCGCGGCGCCGGTAGCTGATTCGGCGGGTGCAGAAGGGTTCGCCGAGCTGTATGTAGCTTCGGTCCTCGCCGCCGACGCCGACACCGCCGAAGGTCTGTCCGGGATCGCTGAACTGCCCGCCGGGGGAGCCTCGGGGGGTGGGTGGTTCGCGTCCCGGACAGTGAGCCTGGGCGCAGAAGAGTTGGCCCCTGGCTACTTCGCGGTGACTGTCGCCGCCGAGGTGGTCGCAGAGAACAGCGACTCGCAGCCAGAACGCGGCTGGGTGGCGGTCGGTACCCGTTTCTACACCGTGGGAGTCGTGGAATCCGGCTCGGGCTGGGTCGCCACCGGACTACCGACCCTGGTGGCCCGACCGGCCGGTCCGCCGCCGCCTGAGCTTCTGGTGATGCGCATGGATGGCCTCGACGCCTTTCCTGAGCTTGAACGAGCAGTGGCCGCGTTCCTCGCTGCGTATCTGACCGGTGTCGGGGATCTGGCCCGCTACACGGTCCCGGGGTCATCGCTGGTTCCGGTCGAACCGGCGCCGTTCGTGACGGTGGAGATCACCCGGGCTGGATCGGCGACGTCTGCCGACGGCACCCAGCACGTGGCGGCCCTGGTGCGTGCCACGGACGCGGCCGGCCGCAGCCAGGTCTTGGAGTACTCGCTGGTGGTGAGCCAGAGAGAGGGTCGGTGGGAGGTAGCCGAGCTGCTCCCTGCCGCACCGCTTGGGCAATGAAAGCAACTGATGAAGGGAGATAGCAATGATTGAGACAGGGCAGAACCTGATTAGAAACCTGACCACGTTGGCGATCGGAGCAGCGGTGGTGATCGCCATCGGGATGATCTTGTGGTCTTGGGTGGTGCAGCGGACGGTGTCGGCGGTGATGGGGGCGATCATCTTGGCGGCGATCGTCTTGTTCGCGATCAGCTCGACGGGGTGGTTGCGGGACAAGGTCGCCGAGGACGTCGGCGCCCGCACCCAGACTCAAGCCGTGGTCCCGGGTTCGGGGTGATGGCGGAGCAGTCTATGGACGAGGTCATCCACTTTCAGTCGTACACCCACGCCCTGCGCCACCCGATCATCATCGGGCGCGTCGCCGGGTGGCGTCTCCCGTGGGCGTTGTCTGTGACCCAGCTCGGTGCCGTCGGCGCTACCGCAGTCGTGCTCCTCGCTACCAGACCGGTGTGGGCTCACCTGGGCGGGGTGGGGAACCTGGTGCTGTTCTCTCTGGGGGTGGGTGGCGCGGGGTGGGCGGCGCGGCAT
>JACZST010000194.1 GCA_022574065.1 Acidobacteriota bacterium | reverse complement strand
AACACACCCCACCAACCGCGGATCCAGGCAAAAGGAGAGGAAACGGGACCGGGACCGGGGACCGGGACCGGGGACCGGGGACTTGCGACTTACTCCGGCCACCAGCCGGCCCGGGCCACGGCTGCGGGCAGGTTCTTGCCGAGCTGCTCGCCAAGCCAGCGGCCGGTGGCGATCGTCGCCTCGTGGTCTATGCCGGTGTAAACCCCCATCCGCTCGAATAGGTACAGCATGTCTTCCGTTGCCACGTTGCCGGTCGCATTGGGGGCAAACGGGCAGCCACCGGTTCCGCCCACCGAGGCGTCGAGCACGGAGACTCCCGCCTGGTACGCGGCCACTGCGTTGGCTGCGGCCGTGTTGCGAGTGTCGTGGAAGTGGCAGCGCAACACCGCATCGCCGACAACCGGGCGGACGGACTCGATGGTGGCGGTCACCTGGGTGGGAACAGCGACGCCGATCGTATCGCCGAGCGCGATCTCGCCGGCTCCGCTCTCCACGGCCCGACGAGCCAGCTCGACGACGGCGTCGACCGGCACCTCCCCGTCGAATGGGCAACCGAATGCAACCGAGATCGTGACACTCGTCGTCCTCCCGGCGTCGCTGGCATCGGGGAGCATTGACTCGATGTCCCGCATCGTCTGGTCCGGCGACACCCCGGCATTGGCGGCGTTGAACCCTTCCGACGCCCCGACCACGAAGTTCACCTCGTCGACGGTGGTGGCGAGGGCACGATCCAGGCCGCGCCGGTTCAGGACCAGCCCGATGTAGGACGCTCCGTCCGGGCTGGGACCGAGCCCGGCAACGACCGCCTCTGCGTCTGCCATCTGCGGCACCCGATCGGGGTGCACGAACGATGCCACTTCGATCCTCGCCGTTCCCGCGGCTACGAGACGGCGGATCAACTCCACCTTGGTCGGCGCGTCGAGGATCGCATCCTCGTTCTGCAACCCGTCGCGAGGTCCGACCTCAACGATCTGGACGGTGTCTGTCAAGACTTGCGATTTGCGACTTGCGACCTGCGACTCACAAATTTCCCCGTTTCCCCTGCTCCCGTTCGATCGCCTCGAACAGCGCCCTGAAGTTGCCGAGGCCGAATCCGGTGGCGCCACGCCGCTCGATGAGCTCGAAGAACACCGTGGGCCGGTCCTGGATCATCTTGGTGAACATCTGGAGCAGCTGCCCGCCCTCGTCCGCGTCGACGAGGATCCGATTGGCCATGATCCGGTCCCAGTCGGCATCGAGGTCGGGGACTCGGACCTTGGCTTCGTCGTAGTACTCATCAGGTACGTGGATGGTCTCCAACCCGCGGGCGTGCACATCCTCCATCGTCGTCTGCAGATCGTCGGTCGCCATCGCAATGTGCTGCACTCCAGCGGAGCGGTAGAAGTTGAGGTACTCCTCGATCTGGGATCGCTTCTTGGCCTCTGCCGGCTCGTTGATCGGGAGTTTGATGATCCCTTCCCCGTCCCACATCACCTTGGACATGAGGGCGGTGTACTCGGTGGAAATCGCCTCATCATCGAAGTGCTTGAGCATGGTGAAGCCGAAGATCCGCTCGTACCAGTCGACCCACTCATTCATATCCTCGACATTGGCCACCACGTGGTCGATGGTGTGCAACCCGGCCGAGACCGCGATGGGGTCGTCGCGCGGTTCGAAGTCGGGGAACAGGCCGTCGCGCTCGACAAGCGAATGAATGGTCTCGCCGTAGGCCTTGATGCCGCCGGCAACCTCCCTGCCACGATCGCTCTCGGTGACAAACGGTTTGTAGGCGACCTCGGCTCCGCGATCCAGAGCAAGCTCGAACGCCTCCTCGGCGTCTGGCACCAGGAACGCCACGTCCTTGACGCCAGGGCCATGGAGAAGGACGTGCTCGGCGACGGGGTGCTCCGGGACCTGGGCGCCGGTGACGATGAAACGGATGGCGCCCGACTCGACCAGGTAGGAGCTGGTCTCAGCGACTCCGGTCTCCGGTCCACGGTAACCGACGATGGAGAACCCGAGCAGGTTTCTGAAGAACATCGCCGTTTGGTAGGCGTTGCCGACCCACCACTCGAGGTGAGAGAAACTCTGCAAGGGAAACGGGTCCTTGGCGGCGAATTCCTTGGCTCTGGCCTCGAGATCGGTGTCCATGTGGTCCTCCACGCGAGTTCTCCTCGATTATGCCACCCCCCAGGCAGCAGGTCTCTGGCCGGCGCCGCTGCGTACCATGGCAACCGAGAACAGCCGCCCTCCCGTGCGGGAAAGACGCAACAGGAGAATCGCGATGCCCTACTACCGCAGTGTCGGGGAGATCCCACCCAAGCGGCACACCCAGTTCAACAACCCCGACGGTGGGCTGTTTGCCGAGGAGTTGATGGGCGAAGAGGGGTTCAGCTTCGACTCATCGCTGCTTTACCACAAGTATCTACCGACCGCGCTGCAGGCGATTGAACCGGTCGACATCGAAGACCAAGAGCTCACCCCCAACCACCCGCTCAAGCCACGCCACTTCCGCACCCATCAGCTCAAGGCGGGCGGCGACCCCGTGACCTCGCGTCACACGGTGCTGGCGAACGGCGACGTTCGCATCTCCTACTTCACAGGAAGCGAGGACAGCCCACTGGTCAAGAACGCCGTCGGTGACGAGTTGGTGTATGTCGAAGCGGGCTCCGGCACGCTGGAGAGCACCTTCGGGACCGTACCGTTCACCTCTGGTGACTATGTGATCATTCCAGCGTCCACGATCCACCGCTGGGTGATCGATGATGCGGAAGAGCCGATGCGGGCGCTCATCGTGGAGTCGACGGGACATATTGGGCCGCCTCGTCGCTACCTGTCGCGCAATGGCCAGTTCCTGGAGCGCTCTCCGTACTGCGAGCGCGACCAGCACGGACCCAACGAGCCCCTCGAGGTCGAGGGCGAGGACGTCGACGTACTGGTCAAGACCAAGACCGGCATCACCCGGTTCGTATACAAGAACCACCCCTTCGATGTGGTCGGCTGGGACGGATGCCTTTACCCGTACACGTTTTCCATCCACGATTTCGAGCCGATCACGGGACGAGTTCACCAGCCCCCGCCGGTGCATCAGACCTTCGAAGCGCCGAATGTGGTGGTGTGCTCGTTCGTGCCCCGTCTATTCGACTATCACCCAAAGGCGATCCCGGCGCCGTACAACCACGCCAACGTCGACAGCGACGAGGTCATCTTCTACGTGGACGGCAGCTTCATGTCGCGCAAGGGATCCGGGATCGAGGCCGGGTCGATCTCGCTGCACCCTGCGGGCCACACCCATGGCCCCCAGCCCGGTAGCGTCGAAGCCAGCCTCGGAGCCGAGGCAACCGAAGAGCTGGCCGTCATGATCGACACCTTCCGACCCCTCGAGCTTGGCCCGGGTGGGAGGGACGCCGAGGAGGACGACTACGCCTGGACCTGGCTCGGCGGCCGGTGACCGTGCCTGTCCGATGCCAGCTGCTCATATGTCCGCAGGAACGGTCGCGGTGGCGGTGGTGACGGTTCTGATCCCGGACGCCCGGCAAGAAATGTTCCGTGGCTTGATCGACTATGCCGGGCTGTTCCCACCGACCTCGCGAGACATGGCAGATGCTGTGGCCGGCTACCGGGCGGCCCGCGCCTCGGCGGAGGGATGGATCGCCGGACGCTTCCTGTGCTCTGCTACCCGGCTCGAAGAACTCGCCGGGGTCCTCGTTGCCACGATGGACCGCGGCGAGGCAGCGTGGCCTATCGGGGTCGTGTTCGACACCGACCCGGCCGCGTC
>JACZST010000193.1 GCA_022574065.1 Acidobacteriota bacterium | reverse complement strand
AATGCGTTTCTGTTGCCGCGTTCTTGGTCATCAATCAGCCCCATCGACGAGATCATCGATCAGGCGTTGGCACCTTCCCATTTGGGTGGTTGCCGCGGCGTCGGCGGGCCTGTCCCTCGACCGCTCTGGATGACGGGGACCGAACCTAGCTCGGGCTGCTGCGATCCACAAGGTTCTCGGCTGGTGGCGCACCCGATCCAACGCGTAGGGTCACGATCCGGTGACCGGTTCACCGACCGGTATTTTCACCAACCTCGGATGTGGCGACTCGCCCTGTCAGGCCGATTCCAGAGCTTCCAAGGCCATTCGACCTCGACCCGATCGTACGAGTGGAATGCGGGCTGGGATCTTGTCATCAACATGATTGTCATGGGCGGTTGCCAGCGGCTGTATCACCCCGGCCGCCGGGCATCGGATGCCGCAGCATCGACAGGATTTCGCGATATCTCAGGCACACGGAGTCGTGAGATCGCCGATCGAGATCGAGACAATCGTCCCAACTTCGCGCTCGCTCGGCGTCGATCAGGGCTCGGATGATTGGCGGAGGCGCCGTCGAGCTACCGCACCAGCATGTCGGAGTGCCGCTCCAGGCCGGCGACCACGCTCTCGATATCCTCTTCCGAGTTGTAGCAGTGGAACGAAAGGCGGATGTTGCCGTCGCGAGCGGACGTCAGGATTCCGTCCTCCTTGAGGGCTGCCACCATCGCTTGCTCGTCCGTCGTTGCCACGGCGACCATGGGTCCACGTTTCGTTGGATCTCTCGGTGTGACCATCTTGGCCCCGATCCGGTCGAGGCCTTCGATGAGTTGGTTGGTGAGCCGACCAACGTGCCGTTCGGTCGCGGCGATCCCTATCTCGTGCATCAGGTCCATGCCGGCGTTGCCGGCGTAGATGTTTGGGATCGGAGGGGTCCCGCTCTCGAACTTGCGGGCCGTCGCCGAAGGCGAGTAGTCGTAGATGTCCATCTTGAAGATGTCCTCGTCGGCGAACCAACCGGTCACAGTTGGGGTGATCTGGGGTAGCAGGTCGGCCCGGCAGTACAGGAATGCCAAACCGGACGAGCCGAGCAGGTACTTGAGGACTCCACCCACAACGAAGTCTGCGTTGAGATCTTGGACATCGATCGGTATCGCTCCGACTCCCTGGAAGGAGTCGACGAGGACCAGCGCTCCAACCTCGTGGGCAAGGCGAATCACTTCCTTCACGTCTGTTTTGCTGCCGTTACGGAAGGAGACGAGCGTGATCGCAACCAAACCGGTCTCATCGTCGATGGCTTCGGCCAACCGCTCCAGAGGGATCGTGGTATCGGACGCGGCGGCCACGTGGTCGACCTTGCTCCCGAGCAGCTCTTGAGCGTGAGTGATTTGACCGATCGTCGGGAACTCGAAGTCGCTTATGACGATCTTGTTGCGACCCTCCGCGTGGCGCAGACCGCTGAGGAGGCTGCTGACGCCCGCCGACACCGATGTCGTCACCGCTATCTCGTCCGGTGTTGCGTTGAGGAGACGAGCGAAGCGGGCCCGAGCACCCTCGGCCTGCTCCACCCACAGCTCCCACGGTGCACCCTTGTCATCCCAATCGGTCATGTACTGCTCGTAGGCAGCCCGGACATCGTTCGATAGCGCGCCCTGGGAGCAACTGTTGGTGTAGACGGCGCGTTCGAGTATCGGAAAGCGGTCTCTGATCGAGCCGGGGAGTTGGGTGGCCATGCAGGTTCCTTCTATTGAGTGGAGCGGTCAGCGCCCAAGGTAGGCTTTCTTGAGTTCCTCGTGTTCGGCCAGGGCGGCGGCATCGTCCGACAGCACGATCTGTCCCGTGGCCAGCACGTACCCGTAGTCTGCGATCGACAGCGCCATGTTGGCGTTCAGGGCTTCCCGCGGATCGCCCTACAATCCCGCAGAGCACCGGAGAATCCCCATGGCACACGACACGGCAGATATCGTCATCGTCGGAGCGGGCATCATGGGCCTCTCGATCGCCTATCAGATCGCCCGCCGCACCGACCATTACCGCATCAAGATCGTCGAGAAGGCCCCCAACGTCGGGGAAGGCTCGACGGGAGCTTCCTCTTCGATCCTTCGCAATAGCTACTCCTATCCGGACCCGATCAAGGTCGCCCGTGACGGCCACACCACCTACAAGAACTGGGCGAAATACACCGGACTCGAGGAGCCGCGGGCCGAGTTCCACCACACCGGCGTGCTTTGGATGATGGGAGAGACCCGCGAGGTGGTCCAGGAGTTCCACGATCTGATGTCGGGCCTGGGCGTCAAGGTCTCGGTGCTCGACCCGGAGGGCGTGCACGAGCGGTTCCCGTCGTTGAGCACATGCGGGGAGCACTTCGATCTGTCGTTCGAAGAGGACCACACGTGTGAGGACGGCGAAGCATTCCTCTACGAGGAGGAAGGCGCATATTTCGATCCGGTGAGCGCCTGCCAGGACCTCCTAGAAGCGGTGCGACGCGAGGGTGTGGAGGTCCGGTTCAAAAGTCCTGTCGTCCGGGTCCGCACGCTCGGCGGACGGATCGAGGGTGTCGACCTGGCCGACGATACGCAGATCGACGCCCCGATGGTCGTGAACGCCGCCGGGCCGTGGGCGACCCGGCTGGCCAACATGGCCGGTCTCGACCTCGGCTGGAAGCTGCGGCCGATTCGGGCACAGGTGATCTACCGGGAGAGTCCGCCCGAGCTGATGCCGATCCCCACCGTGGTCGACAGGTCCTCAGGGATCTACTTCCGCCCGGAGAACCGAGGCCAGCAGATCCTGATAGGTTCGATCCTCGAAAAGGACGAGCAGGAAGAGGTCGATCCGGACGATTTCAACCAGAACATCGACCGGGCCTTCAGGGACACCAAGATCTACGGGCTTCACCACCGGATCCCGGACTTGCCCTACAGGGGATACATCACAGGGGTCTCTGGCCTTTACACGGTCAACGCGGACGACGTGTACCCGATCATCGGCCCGACCCCGATCGAAGGCTTCGTCGTTGCCAATGGGTTCAGCGGCCACGGTTTCAAAGAGGCCTCTTCGGTAGGCTCGATGATCGCCCAGTGGCTCACCGGCAAGACGATCGAGTTCGACACCGACGCAGACATGGCGTTCTTCTCGATCGACCGCAAGCCGCACGCACTCGCCGAGAAGTCGGTGCTCGCCTGAGTTCCCGTTCGTGGCTGACGATTCCTCGTCGTCCGGTCCAGGCCAGCGTTCGGCTCCGGAGCGCATCTTTCGCACTGGTAACAGACCGGCACCATAGGACCGTGCCCTTGTCTTTGGCTGGGGCTGTCCTCAGAGCGGTGTCTTGAGACGATTAGTCCAGCCACTGAGTGGGCTGGCCTGGTCTGGCCAACCAGTAGCCCTGCCCATAGGGCACGCCGAGACCGACGAGAGTCGCCAGCTCCTTGGAGGTCTCGATTCCTTCAGCGACGACCGTGGCATCGGCTCCTTCGCCAAAGCCACCAGCGCTTCCACCAGGACCCGTCGCACCGGATCGGTGTCGATCCCTCGAGTCACCACCAGGCCAATCTTGATCACATCAGGCCCAAACTCCATCACCCACCCCAGGTCAGCCTGGCGTATCTAGACCGAGGAGAGAGCGGCGACCGCCGCCGCCACGTCCTGGCTGGCGATCCCGACTGATTTGAATACGGTGTGTCCCTGGCGCGGGGGGGTGACCCTCCCCGCCAGCAGATCGCTCATCTCGGCGTCGGGAGACCTCCCGGCCTGAAGCAGGTCACCGGCCTCGGCGGCGGCCGCGGCCCGATCGT
>JACZST010000192.1 GCA_022574065.1 Acidobacteriota bacterium | reverse complement strand
GTAACGGTCCCAGGTGTCGAAGAAGGTCAGGAAGGTGGCGTTCGCCCTGGCGATTTGTTGGATGCGTTTGGCCGGCACGATGTCCTTCCTCCGAGTTGGCCTCGAATCTATCGTCCCCAAAACGGTGAACGGCCATGGGGAGGCCTTTTCCCTCGTTACGCCGATTTCTCAGCGCGACGGCCCAACTCCCCGAGAGCATGTTCACCCATAGGACCGGGGCTAGGCCGGGAGGCTGACGGCGAGGAGTTGCCAGTCGTCTTCGATCCCTTTGAGTGAGTACCGCCCTCGGTCCTCGAACGCGATACCCGAGCCGGCAACGAGGTCGCGAACCGTCGCCGACACCAGGATCTCGCCCGGCTCGGCTTCGGCCATCACACGGGCACCGAGATGGACGGCGATGCCGCCAACGTCGTCCCCCCTCAGGTCTACCTCACCGGTATGAATCCCTGCCCGTGTCCGGAGCCCGAGCTGGTCCAGCTGATCGCGCAGGTCACCGGCCGCCCTGATGGCACGCCCTGGACCGTCGAATATGGCGAGAACCCCATCGCCGGTGCTTCTCACCACCCGGCCTCCGTAAGACGTTGCCACACGGTCGCTGACGTCGTCGTGAAGGTCGAGAAGGGCCTTCCATTGCTGGTCACCGACCTGCTCTGCCTGACGGGTGGAGTCGACGATGTCGGTGAAGAGCACCGATGCGAGGACGCGATGGGTGGCGGCCTGGGGTTGGTTACCGGTGAGGAACTCCTCCACCGCGGAAAGGGTCTGCTCGGGATGGTCGAAGTAGGGAAAGTTGTCACCCCCGGGGACCTCGACCAGCCGGGCCCCGTCGATGTGCTCGGCGAGATATCGACTGTGCTCCATGGGTGTCAAACCGCTGTCCGCCCGATGCAGGACAAGTGTCGGAACTTGCACCGTGCCTAACAGCGAACGGCCGTCGGCCTCCGCGGATGCCTGCGCATACTGCCAGACCGCGGTGGGACTCGTGATGCTACGCGCCAGCTTGGTCAGCCATTGCTGGAACCGAGGATTGGAAGCCTGGCTTGGGTAAAATAAGTCAACCAGAGCTTGACTGCCGGTGCCCCACTCCTCACTGACCGCCCGCGACATTGCTTCGTACTCCTCGATCGTCAGACCAATCGGGTAGTCGTCTGCTTTCATGATCCTCGCGCTCGAGTTGAACAGCAGGAGCGCTTGGGTGCGGCTCGGACGCGTGGAGGCGAAGAGCAGGCCGACGGGGCCAGCGTCGGCGATGGTCATGACCGCGGCTTGCTCTGACTCGGCTGCGTCCATGACCGCCTCGATTTCTTCGGCAAACGCCTCCCACGGCGGAAGCGCGTCGAGCGGGATGGGATCCGAGCCACCGGTGCCTCTCCTGTCGAACCTGATGACCCTGCAGAAGCTCGCCAGCCTCTGGTAGAACAGCCGGATCAAAGAGTGCTCCCACTCGACATCGAACGAACTCCAGAATCCGGCGGTGATGAGAAGGTCGATAGGGCCGTCCCCGATGATCTGATACGCGATCCGCTGCTCGCCAAGTTGTGCGTAACCCGCTACTGGCTCCATACCGGTAGAGAGTAGAGAACCGATGACCGCGCCGTGATGGGTAACAGAAACCGAGTATCGAGTCTGCGTCCGGGCGCCGGTCACTTGGTATTTGTTATCAAGCCGGCAACGATCTCGGCGAGCAGCGGGGCCGCCTGCCGATCGACGAAGTCGAGGAAGTCGGCTGCCGCATCGTCGTCGGCCGTATCAGAGATGACGCGAATCACCGCAAAGGGAACCCGGCGCTCGGCGCACACCTGGGCGACTGCTGCTCCCTCCATCTCCACCGCCAGCGCATCGGGGAACAGCGAACGCAGTTCTGCCCGATCGGTGTCGTTGTCGATGAACCGGTCACCGGACAGGATCAACCCGCGGTGCACGGTTGCTCCGGCAGCGGCCGCAGCCGTCGCGGCGCGGTCCGTCCACCCTTCGTCGGCCGGGATCCGGTCGACCCGCAATGACGGGATGACGAAGCGGGGAAAGAGCGGGCTTGCATCGAAGTCGTGCTGCACGAGCTCATCGGCGATGACGACATCGCCGCGGGTCACGTCGGGATGGAGAGCACCGGCGACTCCGGAGAACAGGATGGCCTCGGCGTCGAATCGGTCGAGCATGCTGGTGACCGTCGATGCTGCCGCCACCTTGCCAAACCCGGAGATGGAGACGACGACCTCGTGGCCACCCAGTCGGCCGGTGACGTAGTTGCGGCCGGTGGAATCGGCGATGGTGGCGTCACCGAGCATTGCCTTTAACAGGCGCACTTCCGCTTCCATCGCACCCAGGATTCCGATCATCGGTGAGTTCGCGCCCACGTCGGTGACCGGATGGGGAATCGCGGCGACGGGAATCGCAAGTCCCAACTCCCAAGTCGCCACGAGTGACGGGTGTTGTGACCAGCCACTTGCGTCAACTCATCTCTTCTTGGTCGCCATGAGGATCCTCCCCTGGCTGGCGCCTCAACCCTACCGAGGCGGCGAGCGCTCCCACCTCGAGGGTGACCGGTCGGGAACCAATCGTGCACTCGCCGTGTATGAGGGGTGTAGTCGCGGAAGGAGACCCCTGATGAGACGATATTTGCTGACGGTCGTGGTGGGGATTGCGTTGGCGTTGCTGTCGGCCGGGGCCGCGCTGGCCGGGGGCGCGTGGCCGGGGGATGGGCAACCACCGAGTTCGATGAACCCCTTCCCGAGTTCACCGCAGGTGGGACGTGGTTGATCGGCTTCACCATCCTCCAGCATGGCGCGCACCCGGCAGCGGTCGATGGAGCAGGGCTCCGCTTCACCAACAAGGATGCGGGTGAGGTCATGTTCTTCGAGGCGGGGCCCCAGGGGGCCGAGGGCCACTACGTGGCTTCGGTGGCGAGGCTATCGGCGGGTACCTGGTCGCTGGAGATCGCGCAAGGCTCGCTGTTGCAGGGTCGAGACGGGGCTCCGTCTGGCCTGCACTTCGCCCCGTACCCGATAGGCACCATCACTGTTGCCGCCGCGACACCGGTCGTTGGCGCAGCCTCCAACCCGAGCCCGGTGGAGCCGATCGCCGCCAGCGAAGCGGGCGTGAGCCCCTTCCTGATTGCTGCGCTCGTGGCTGCGGCACTTGCCTCTATCGGCGTCGGATACGGAATCATCCGGCATCGCGATGGCGCGGCCGCAAAAGATGGGGTGGAATACGTAGGACACACGGAGGAAGGTGCCGTCTGATCGAATCGGAGCTGATCGATGCCGCTCGGGCCGGTGATGAGGGTGCATACGCCGCCCTCATCCGCCGGTACTCCGAACTCGCCTTCCGGGCGGCCTATCTCGTGACGCGGAATTCCGCTGATGCCGAGGACGCCTGTCAAGAGGCCTTCGCCAAGGCGTATCGAGCGCTCCTCCGGTTCCGGGTCGGTGCCCCGTTCCGGCCATGGCTCCTGCGCATCGTCACCAACGAGGCACGCAACCGAATGCGTTCGAACCGGCGCCACGAGAACCTGCGGATCCGTGCCGTCTCGGGCATTCACGTTTTGGATGCCGACCCAGCTGATCGGATCCTTACCGAGGAGGCGCGTCGCAGCCTTCTCGTCGCCGTCGAAGATCTGGCTTTGCAGGATCGAGAGATCATCACCTACCGGTTCTTCCTCGACTTGTCGGTGGCGGAGACGGCACAGGCGTTGTCCATCGCCGAAGGGACCGTCAAGTCGCGGCTCGCTCGAGCGCTGAGCCGGCTGTCGGAACACATCGTAGAGGAGGAGCACTCTTGACCATCGAATCGGCGCTGCTCGATCT
>JACZST010000191.1 GCA_022574065.1 Acidobacteriota bacterium | reverse complement strand
GCCCGGGCCGATGGCCGGGTTTTCGAAGAGGCACAGGCGCGGGCCGTCGGGGTTGAAGGCGTTCGCCTCGGTGATCGACTTCCTTCGCTCCGAGTTCCCCGGTTGGGCGATCGACCCGTTGCACACCCAATTCACCGACAACCAGATCGGGCCGTCTGGTGAGATCCGCCACTTGCCCTACGGGGAAGGATCGCTACGCGCCGAGCCGCTGGCCGCGGCGGCCACCGAGGCCGGGCTGCGGATGATCGTCATTTCGGAGGCCAAGGAGGAGTTGAGCCACGACGCCATCCAACAAGCACTCGTCGCGGGGGAGCGGCAAGCTGCGCCGTCCGAGCACAGCAACGGCGAGCCGGTCGCCTCCGGCTTGGTGCACTTCCCCGAGTTGGTCTTGGCCATGCCGGCCGGAGATGGGGCTGTGGTCACCAGCCTGGACCGAAAGGTCGCTCTCACCAACGTTGACAAGGTCCTCTTCCCTGACGACGGCTACACCAAGGGCGACCTCGTGACCTACTACGCATCGGTGGCCCCGCTGCTGCTCCCGCACCTCGAGGGCCGGGCGCTGTCGATGTCTCGGTATCCGAACGGGATCTATGAGGATTCGTTCTACGAGAAGCAACGGCCGTCGCATACGCCTGACTGGGTGGTTTCCGTCCCGATCCACTCATCGCATCGGGGAGAGCCGATCGACTTCATCACCGCCACCGACACGGAGACCCTGGTATGGCTGGCCAACATGGCCGCTATCGAGATGCACCCCTGGTTGTCGCGAGCGGACAATCCGCGCAACCCCGACTTCGCAGTATTCGACCTCGACCCGCAGCAAGGGGCGACATGGGAGCAGGTGATCTACGTCGCAGGCTTGGTCAACCTGCTGCTCGAGCGGCTCGGCCTGGCCGGGTATCCAAAGACGTCTGGTGCTACCGGGATTCACATCTACGTCCCGGTCGAGGCCGACTACACCTATCGGCGGGTCAGGCGGTTCGTCGAGGCCATTGGCAGGCTGATCGTCGCCGCCGATCCCGACGTCGCCACCATGGAGTGGGACATAGCAAAGCGCGGGCCCAGGGTCTTCATCGACCACAACCAGAACGTCGCCGGCAAGACGCAAGCATCGGTGTACTCGGTGAGGCCGAGAGAAGGAGCCACAGTGTCGATGCCGGTGTTGTGGCAAGAGCTCGACGACGTGGTGCCGCAGGACTTCACCATGGTCACGGTCTGGGATCGACTCCGCCAGCGCGGCGACCTGTTCGCCCAGGTGTTGAGCGGTGGCCAGACCCTGGAGGGCGCAGAGGCGGCGCTCGGATTGACCGACGATGCGTGAGGTACTGCCATGAAGCTTTACCTCATAGACGGGACCTACGAGCTGTTCCGGTCGCACTTCGGTGCACCACCTCGGCAAGCTCCCGACGGGATGGAGGTCGGCGCCACCGCCGGGATCATCGCCTCGACCCTGTCCCTGCTCACCGAGCCCGGGCTCACCCACGTCGCCGCCGCCTTCGATTCGGTGATCGAGTCGTTTCGCAACGAGATCTATCCGCCGTACAAGGATGGCACAGGGATCGAGCAGGCCTTGCTCGATCAGTTTCCGCTCGCCGAGCGTGCGATGCGCGCCATCGGAGTGACCGTGTGGTCGATGTACGACTACGAGGCCGACGATGCGCTCGCTACAGGAGCTCGCCGATGGGTGGACGACGTCGACGAAGTGGTCGTGATGACCCCGGACAAGGATTTGTCCCAGATCTATGACGACCCGCGGATCCGTGGCTACGACCGGCGAAAAGGATCGTTCATCGACCGGAAGGCCGTGGTGGAGAAGTTCGGGGTCGAACCGGCGTCGATCCCGGATTGGCTGGGGCTTGTCGGCGATGCGGCAGACGCGCTACCAGGGCTCCCCGGCTGGGGGGCAAAGTCGAGCGCCACCATCCTTGCCCGCTATGGCCATCTCGAGCACATCCCACTCGACGCCTCCCTGTGGGACGTCAAGGTGCGCGGTGCCGACAAGCTGGCGGCGACGCTGGTCGAGCACATGGGCGAGGCGTTGCTGTATCGGTACCTGGCGTTGCTGCGAACCGACGTGCCGCTTCCCGACTCGCTTGGCGACCTGGAGTGGAAGGGTGTCCCCCGCCAGCGTTACGAGTCCCTGTGCGACGAGCTCGGCCTCGGCGGCCTGAAAGAGCGCCCCCACCGCTGGGCGGACTGAGACATCTTCGCCTCCCTCGCAAAGCGGGAGAGAGAAAGAGCAAACCCACCTGGGCGGACTGAGACCCAAGACACAGGACACGTCAGTCTTGCGACTTGTGACTTGCGACTCAGTTCTACTCGTCTGTCCTGGCAAATGCGAGCTGTCGCGCCCCCTCGTCGTCGAACAGCTCCAGGGTGGAGGCATCGATCTGGTACGTCCTCACCACGCCGAGGACCTCGAGGTATCTGGCCTCTTGTTCCATGACACCTTCCCCCTCGCACATTTTCTTGGTACCGATCGGGGGACCTATCTCGATGTGGTCGGCGTCGGTGGCCCAGGTCGCCCGGTACGTGTTGCAGCCCGATGACCCGGCGAGCGTCCCATCGGCGTTGAACATGGCGGTGATCACGGCGTCGGCAACGACACTCACCACCGCATCCCTGTTGAAGCCGGTCAGGTGCCACGAAGAGTCGCTGAGCGTCGTCGGCACAGCCTCGAATAGCAGAAGAACGTTGTTCCCGGAGCGCATCTCCAGCGTCGACCCGGCGATCGAATACGAGTCCGCTGATTCCAGCGCCTCGAGAAATGCTTGCTCTTGGTCCATCACCGCATCGAGGCACGCCATCAGCGTGGTGACCATCTCACCCAGCCTGATCGCCGTTCCCGAAGCTTCAAAGGGGCCAAAAAAGCTGTTGCAGCTGCCGTCCCCGCTCACCCGATCATCCTCGAAGCGGATGTGAGGGGTCGTTCCCTCGATTACCGGAATCGGGTCGCCCTCTGCGTAGGCGATCGCCGTCGCCTGCCACGGGTTGTCCCCCAGCTGCAGTGGCGCGGCCACCCATGCTCCTTCCTGATCCTCGGGCTCAGTATCGCAGCTGCCACCGGTGCCGGCCGGTCGCCTGCGCATTGGCGCGGCTCCAGACCCCGTGCCAACCTGGCGCCGCGAAAAGGGGTGCCATGTCGGCGATCTCGGTGAGCGGTCTGAGGATGCACTATGGAGGGGTCGAGGCCGTTCGCGGAGTCGACCTGACTATCGAGGAGGGCGAGGTTTTCGCGCTCCTCGGGCCCAACGGGGCTGGAAAAACCACCATCGTTGAGATCCTCGAGGGATACCGGAAGCGGACTGCGGGCGACGTCGATGTCCTCGGATTCGATCCCGAGCGCAATGAGCGCGACTTCAAGGAACGGATCGGCATCGTCCTTCAAGAGTCTTCCGTGGAGCGCGAGCTCACCGTTGCCGAGACGATCGAAACCTACGGGAGGTACTACCCCGAGCGGCTGGAGACCGACGAGCTGATAGACATCGTGGGTCTCGGGGAGAAGGCAGACGCCCGGGTCAAGACCCTGTCCGGAGGTCAGAAGCGGAGGCTGGAGGTCGCCCTCGGGATCGTCGGCAATCCCGATCTCGTGTTTCTCGACGAGCCAACCACCGGCTTTGATCCTGCGGCGAGAAGACAGGCGTGGGGGATGATCCGCAACCTGAGACAGCTCGGAAAGACCATTCTGCTCACCACGCATTACATGGACGAGGCGCAGAACCTTGCTGATCGACTCGCGGTCATCGACCGCGGCAAGATCGTCGCCGAGGGGACTCCGGACACCATCGGCGGGCGTCGCTCGGCTGGGACGACGATTCGGTTCGATGCCCGGGGGCTCCCCGTCGACGCCATCCCGCTCAACCACGTCGCAGTGGCCGAAGGCATTGTCGAGGTATCGACCGAAGACCCAACTCGTGACCTCCATGCCCTCACCGCCTGGGCCGTCGCCGGCGGTCACACCCTGGAGGACTTGACGGTCACAAGACCATCTCTCGAAGATGTCTATCTCG
>JACZST010000007.1 GCA_022574065.1 Acidobacteriota bacterium | reverse complement strand
CCTCGGCGATCCGCACCGAACGGTTCGGTGGAGCGTGAGCCACGTTGACGGAAACCGCGCCGCAGGGATCCTCGCCCAGGCCTTCGGGCGAGATGTAACCGATGCGACGGGAGTCTGCGCTTGGTGTGGTCACCGACACGTGCTGGCGGAGTGCCATGTCTACGACCAGGCACCGGGCATCGTCATGCGCTGCCCCATCTGTGGCAACGTCGAGATGGTGATCGTCGAAGTGCGAACTGAGGTCCGGGTTTCGTTGCGCGGCTTCCGCTACTTGAACATCGCCTAGATACCACTGAAGCCGTCATCCCACCTGGCGCTGGAGAGGCCCTGCGAATGTTGGCAACGAAGAACCCGAAAACCTGGCAACCCAGATGGAAGCCGCCAGCATGAACGCGGTCCTTGCTGCCGCAACGACGGAGAGCCCGATAGCGATCGACTCCGGGATTTCGTCGATCAGCGTGACGGCCTAGCTACCGGATGGGTTGAGAGGTTACAAGCGCCCTGTACGCACGTCGGATTCTCCTATTCTGCGTCAGGAAATGCCCACGACTATCCCCCCATCGGGAACCGTAACGCTGCTGTTCACCGATGTTGAAGGCAGTACGCGCCTGTGGGAAGGTCAACCGGCGGCGATGCGGATTGCGCTTGAGCAGCATGACAGCCTGATCAATGAGGTCATCGAGAATCACACGGGCTATGTGTTCTATACGGGGGGCGATGCGTTTGGGGCGGCGTTTGCCGCGCCGAGCGACGCGTTGGCTGCGGCCATCACGATTCAGCAAGATCTGCAGCGTGCAAATTGGCCCGATGAGACTGGCGCACTGCGGGTGCGTATGGCCCTTCATACCGGTGAGCCTGACGAGCGCGACGGCGACTATCTGGGACCGCCCGTCAACCGTGTGGCGCGGCTGCTGGCGGCAGGGCATGGCGGGCAAATCCTGCTGTCACTGGCAACCCAGGAGCTGGTGCGGGACGGTCTACAGGATGGAACTGGCCTCATTGAACTTGGTAAGCACCGCCTGAAAGACTTATTCCGGCCCGAGACGATCTTTCAGGTGACTGCACCTGACCTCGAATCGGAATTTCCAGAGCTGGTGACGCTCGACTCACAACACACCAATTTACCTTCGCAGGCCACGCCGTTCATTGGCCGGCGGCGGGAGTTAGCGGCGTTGACCGAGTTACTGAGTAATGACGATGTGCGGCTGGTGACACTCACCGGGCCGGGTGGCATTGGCAAAACACGCTTGTCTTTGCAGGTGGCCGCAGATTTGCTGGATGAATTCGAGGACGGGGCGTTCTTTGTAGAGCTCGCACCCATCACAGGCAGCGACCAAATGATAACTGCCATTGCCGGGACACTAGGAATGACCGAAGCAGGTGACGAGTACCCCGTGCCGCCCCTGAGCTTGCCAGAGGAATCACGATCGCAGACAGCCGCCGTGATTTCGCAGTATGAGGCGGTTTCGCTGTTCATCCAACGGGCGAAGGCAACACAACCTGATTTTGAGATTGTCGAGCACAATGCCGCGGCGATCGCTGAAATCTGTACACGCCTAGAGGGGCTACCACTGGCAATTGAGCTGGCAGCGGCGCGGGTGCGCTTATTCGAACCGGAGATGTTGTTGGCGCGGTTGTCGGACAGCCTGAAGACGTTGACCGGTGGGGCACGCAATCTGCCACGACGACACCAAACCATTCGTAATACGATTGAGTGGAGCTATGACCTGCTGGACGACGATGAGCAGGCATTGTTTGCGCGACTTGGCGTGTTTCGAGGTGGGCGGAGCGTTGAAGCCATAGAGGCGGTGTGCGGCCCGGACCTAGCCATTGATGTATGGGATGGGTTGGAGTCGTTGCTCAACAAGAGCCTGCTCCGACGCGAAGAAGGTCCAGAAGGTGAACCGCGTTTCGTGATGCTGGAGACGATCCACGCCTATGCCAGCGAACGGTTGGCCGATAGCACTGAAGCAGATGAGCTGCGCAAACGTCACGCTGAGTATTTCGCGGCGATGGCAGAGCTGGCCAGTACGAAACTGACCGGGCACGAGCAGGGCATGTGGCTCAACCGGCTGACCCTGGACTATGAAAACATGCGCAAGGCCATGGATTGGACGCTAGGCGGAGGTGATGTTCAGACCGGGCTGCGACTCGTCGGCGCCCTGGGTGGTTACTGGCGGTACAAATCGCATTTGCAAGAAGGTCAACGCTGGCTGCAGCTTGCCCTTGATCTCGGCGACCAGGCACCCGATTCCGTTCTCGGTCAGTTACTTGCCTGGGCCGGCTTTATCGCCTTTGGGCTGAATGATTCAGCTGAGTCCAAGCGTCTGTATGAAACAGCACTTGTTATCGAACGAAAACTGAATAACCCTTCCGCGGTCGCCAGGATCCTCATCAGTTTGGGCTTGACATCGAGCGAGCTATCCGAAACCAGCATCGAGAATACGAAAGAGGGTCTGGCACTGGCGCGTGAGATAGGTGACAAAAGCGAAATTGCGCACGGCCTGAACGTGCTTGGCGAAATACACCGAATGCAAGGTGACTATGCGGCGGCCGGACGAGTCTACGAAGAGGCTCTGCCGATTACCCGCGAAATCGGTCACCGACTGCGCGAGACGATGCTTCTGGGCAATCTCGGTATCGTGGCCTTCAATCTGGGCGACTTTGAGCAGGCCAAGGCACTCTTCCTAGAGTCATACAAACTCGCACTTGAAATTGGTGACGATTTCATCATTGCGGAGGGGTTGTCATTTGGTGGTGGTGTCCTGGGCGCATTAGGGGAGCCTGAACGCGGTGTACGTTTATTAGGGGCCGGTGCGACTCAACAGGCAGCCATCGGTTCGAGCACACAACCCTCCGATCAACACGAGTACGACAAACTGATCGCACTGGTCCGCAATCAGTTGGATGATGAAACGTTCGACAGGCTATGGGCCGAGGGCGAGGCTCTGTCACTCGAGGAGGCTATCGAACTGAGGTTGAGAGACGATGAGCCTGTCCCGCGAAGAGGACAGTGAGTAACAACGAGGTACTCGGCACTGCCTGTTGTCCGTTACGTGGCAGGTGAGCCACTTACCTCAGGAACACTTCGTCGCCGACACCGAGGAGGACCGGCGTGGTGAGATGGTCGACGTCGACGATTTGCCCTCTGGTGCCCTCGGAGAGAAAGGCCATATCCTCGACGAGCTCTCCGCGGGGCAGTACTTCGTCGGAGCCGAGCAGGTACGAGGTGAACTCGACGCATGGCGCCGCCGGGCGGGGGGCCAGCAGCTCGATCTCGCTCCCGTCCGGTCTCCGAATCAGAAACCCGTTGGCGATCTCGGGAAGCCGCAGCGCAGGGCCGTCGATGATGATATTTTCGCCACCGATCCCCACCGTCGCCGCAGCGAAACGCCCGCTCATATCTCCGTAGTGGCCGGTGAGCCCGATCGACAACGCCCGCCTCCCGCCGCCGCGAGATCTGGGGTGAGCTACATGGTGGGCATCGACCACCCATCCTGCTCCGTCCCAGCCCAGCATCCCTTCACTCGAGATGAACGCCTCGTCGACATCGACCAGATACGTAGGGTCATACACCCCGGTTGCCTTCAGCGGCTCGGCCTGCACCTGCATCCGCACGATGGTCCCAATCGGCTCAGCCATCGAGTACCTCGTTCAGCAGGTCGGGGCGATCGGTGATGATCCCGTCAACACCCAAGTCGAGCAGCCGCTTCATCTCGCTGGCCTCGTTGACCGTCCACACATGGAGGTGGGCGCCGACCCGATGGACCGCGGTGACCAACCTACGGTCGACGTTGAATCCGGAATACGAGTCCGACACCTGATACGCCTGTACCGGCAGCCTCCTGGTCATCCCGACTCGAGAAGAGGCCCACAGCTTGATGACGCCGCGGGGACCAGCGGATGTTGCCACCGTGCCCCTGGTGATCCGGCGAAACCGGGAGATGCGGCCGTCGACGAACGATCCGACCAGGGTCCGGTGCTCGGCATCGTTCGCCCTGATCACCTCGGCGACCGCCCACTCCTCCCGCGACGTCTTCAGGTCGAGGTTGAGCCGTACCTGTGGCCAGGCTCGATATACCTCGTCCAGCGTCGGGATGGTGATACCGGTGTCGCGCAGCGGGTAGTCGTGCTCGGAATCGAAAAGGTGGGCGGCGTCAAGCTCCTTCAGCGCAGCCAGGTCGCGAGCGGCGATCGGCCCGCTGCCGTTTGTGGTCCGATCCAGAGATGAATCGTGAAAGACCATGGGAACGCGATCGGCGCTGAGATGGATGTCGAGTTCGAGATAGCGGTATTCGTACTGGTCGACCGCAGCGGTGAAGGCATACATGGTGTTCTCCGGCCACAGGATCGAGCTGCCCCGGTGGGCGAACCGTATCGGATGCTCGACGGAAAAGAAGTCGCTCATATGACGACTCCGCGCTTGACGACCGCGGCCACGATGTCGGCGTCCGGCCGGTACGGGAGATGGAGGTACGACGGGGCGTCGAGCACGGCGAGATCCCCGATGGCGCCCGCAACCAGGTGACCACGGTCGTCGAGACGAAGCGACAATGCACTCCCCCGCGTCGCTGCCCATAGTGCCTCCTCGGGGGTGAGGCCCATGTTCAGGCTGGCAAGGGCAATCACGAACGGCATGGTTTCGATCCATGACGTGCCGGGGTTGCAATCCGTAGCCAGGGCGACCGTCACCCCACTGTCCCAAACACGGCGACCGGCGGGGTATGGCAGCCGCATCGAGAAGGAAACCCCGGGGAGCAGTACCGCCACCGTGCCGGACCGGCGCATTGCGGCGAGGTCCTCGTCGGTGGCATGGTCCACGTGGTCGGCGCTGGCGGCGCCGAGGTCCGCAGCGAGCTCTGCCGCCCCGATTCTGCCGAGCTGATCGGCGTGGACCCGCAGCCCGAGCCCGCGCTCGGCGGCAGCTCGCAGGATGCGCCTGGCCTCGTCGACCGTGAACGCAGCCTCGTCACAGAACACATCGCAGAACGTGGCAAGGGGTGCCGCCGCTTCCAGCATCCAGGTGCAGACGAGATCGACGTACTCGTCGCGACGGTCCCGATATTCGGCAGGAACCACGTGGGCGCCGAGGAAGGTTGGAATCACATCGATCGAGAGCTCGGCGTCGAGGCGGGTGGCAACCCCGAGGAGCCTGGCCTCGGTATTGACGTCGAGCCCGTACCCCGATTTGACCTCAACGGTGGTCGTGCCGGATGCCAGCATGCGCGACGCCCTGGCGGCTGCACCGTCGAACAACTCGCCTCCGCTGGCTGCTCGGGTGGCGGTCACCGTCGACTGGATCCCTCCCCCCGCCGCCAGGACCTCCTCATACGTTTCACCAGCCAACCTGCGGGCGAACTCGCCGCTGCGATCCCCCGCAAACACGATGTGGGTGTGAGCGTCGACGAAGCCGGGCACCACGGCGGCGCCGGCGGCGTCGTGGATGGCAAGATCGAGATAGTCGGAGGGGACCTCCCCCTTGCTCCCCAGCCAGGCGATCGAACCTTCGACAATGGCAACCGCGGCTTGCTCGACGATGCCAAGAATGCCACCACGGCTCGGATCGTTGGTAACGAGCTGCCCGATATTGGTGATAAGAAGGTCAGCCATTGGGGGACCGGGCTCCAGCCGACGAGACCGCAAACGGAACCGGCAGCTCCATATCCCGGATACGGGCTGCCACCGTTCCGCCTTGACCCCCTTCCCGGTCCTTCAGGCCTAACTCCCTCAAAGGAAGCCCCTCTCCCCGCCTTACGGGCGGGACTCCCCCCTGAGGGGGGAGCAAAGATCGCGACCGAGCAGAGCCCCCAACTGTCGCAGAGTCGCGAAATACGACACCCAAGAGGGGGAGGAGCAGGGGGGAGAAACTCGACGCCCGACTTGCGACTTGCGACTTGTGACTTGTGACTTGCAATCTCATTCTTCCCACATCGGGATCCTCACCCCGCGGTCGCGGGCGACGGCTTCTGCCTCGGGGTAGCCGGCGTCGACGTGGCGAATCACTCCCATGCCGGGATCATTGGTAAGGACTCGTTCGAGCCGACCTGCCGCATCGGCGGTTCCGTCTGCCACCACCTGAGCACCGGCGTGGATGGACTTGCCCATCCCGACCCCACCGCCGTGGTGGACGGCTACCCAGGCGGCCCCGGATGCCGTATTGAGCAGGGCGTTGAGGATCGGCCAGTCTGCGATCGCGTCCGAGCCGTCGCGCATCGCCTCGGTCTCCCGGTACGGAGAGGCCACCGATCCCGAGTCGAGGTGATCCCTCCCGATGACGATGGGCGCCTTGACCTCGCCGGAGGCGACAAGCTCGTTGAAGGCAAGACCGGCCCGATCCCGCTCGCCATAACCGAGCCAAAGGACCCGGGCAGGGAGGCCCTGAAACGGAACCCGCTCCTCTGCCAAGTCCAGCCAGCGATGCAAGGCCCGGTGCTCAGGAAACAGCCGTCGCATTGCGTCGTCCGTGACCTGAATGTCGGCAGGGTCTCCGGAGAGTGCCGCCCATCGGAACGGCCCCATGCCCTCGCAGAACAGGTCCCGCAGATAGGCAGGCACGAACCCGGGATAGGCGAAAGCGTTAGCGAAACCACCGAGCACGGCTTCGCCGCGCAGGTTGTTCCCGTAATCGAACACCTCTGCCCCCGCGTCCTGGAACCCGACCATCGCCTCGCAATGGACGGCCATCGACTGGCGTGCCGCCTCGATGTAGGTCTCGGGGTCGGACCGCCGAAGTTCAACGGCCTCTTCCAGGGTGTAGCCGTGTGGCACATACCCGTTGAGCGGGTCGTGCGCCGACGTCTGGTCGGTGACGATGTCGATGTCGACCCCGCGTCGCAGCAGCTCTGGAAACACATCTGCGGCATTGCCTTCGACCCCGACAGACAGCGGTCGGCCCTCGGACCTGGCGGCTTGCACCATGGTGACCGCATCGTCGAGGTCGTTTGCGGCCTCGTCGAGGTATCCGTTCTCGATCCGCTTGGCGATCCGCTCGGCGTCGACCTCGACGACGAGGGCAACGCCGTCGTTCATCGTCAGCGCCAGCGGCTGAGCACCCCCCATGCCGCCAAGCCCGCCGGTCAGCGTCAGCGTCCCTCGGAGGCTGCCGCCAAAGCGTTGCTCGGCGATTGCGACAAAGGTCTGATACGTGCCCTGGAGGATTCCCTGGGTCCCGATGTAGATCCAGGACCCTGCGGTCATCTGCCCATACATGATCAGGCCCTTGGCCTCGAGATCCCAGAAGGTCTCCCAGTTGGCCCAATCAGGAACGAGAAGGCTGTTGGCGATCAGAACGCGCGGGGCCATCTCATGGGTGCGGAATACGCCGACGGGTTTGCCGGACTGCACCAACAGCGTCTCGTCGTTCTCCAGCGAACGCAGGGTGCGAACGATGGCGTCGTACGCCTCCCAGGACCGGGCGGCCTTGCCGCGGCCGCCGTAGACGACGAGCTCATCGGGGTCTTCAGCGACGTCCGGGTCGAGGTTGTTCATCAACATCCGGAGGGCGGCTTCTTGCAGCCAACCCTTTGTCGAAAGCTCTGTGCCGTGGGGGGCGCGGATCGTTCTCGCCATGGCTACTCCTCGGACGAAGGAGTGAGGACGGCGTCCAGGCCGCCCGTTGTGATCATCTCGGCCGCCCGCTCGATGTCGGCGCCAAAGCTGCGGTCGCCGTCCAGGGCAGGGACCCGCTCACGCACCGCAGCCAGGATGGCCGCGGTGCCCACCGCCGGCTGGAGAGGAGCACGCTGCTCGCAACCTTCCGCGGCGCACAGCAACTCGATGGCAACCACAAGCGCCGTGTTGGCCAGGACGTTTTGGAGTTTCATCCCCGCTCCCCATCCCATCGAGACGTGGTCCTCCTGCGACCCCGATGTCGGGATCGAGTCGATCGACGCCGGGTGAGCGAGTACGCGATTCTCAGCAACGAGCGAGGCGGCGGTGTACTGGGCAAGCATGTACCCGGACTCGAGACCGGGGCGTCCGGCGAGGAACGGGGTGAGGCCGGCGGAGCGCTCAGGGTCGAGGATCCGGTCGGTCCGCCGCTCGGAGATGGAGCCGAGCTCACTTACCGCAATGGCGAGAAAGTCGAGGACGAAGGCGAGGGGCTGCCCGTGAAAGTTCCCTCCTGAGATGACCTCACCGGTGTCCGGGAAGACGATCGGGTTGTCGACGACGGCGCCGAGCTCGCGCCCGAATACGGTTGCCGCGTGCTCGATCGTGTCGCGAACCGCCCCGTGGACCTGTGGCGCGCAGCGGATGCTGTACGCATCCTGCACGGCATGGCTCATGTCTTGGCGGTGGCTCTCGACAATCTCCGAGCCGGCAAGCAGTCCGGCTATCTTCGCCGCCGAGTGCACCTGTCCTGGATGGGGGCGCAATTCATGGATGCGCCGATCGAGCGGCACGACCGACGCTAGCAACGCTTCGATGGACAGAGCACACGCGGCGTCGGCGGCATCGGCGAGACGTCGTGCCCGATCGACGGCAAGACAGCCAAGGGCGAGCATGCCTTCGGTTCCGTTGAGCAGGCTGAGCCCTTCCTTTGGCTCGAGGATGAGTGGCACCAGCCCGGCCTCGCGGAGCACGTCGGCAGCGGGGACGGCGGCGCCGTCGACGACGAGCTGACCTTCCCCGATGATGGGCAGGGCGAGGTGGGCGAACTGGGCGAGGTCGCCCGAAGCTCCCACCGAGCCATGCTCGGGGACTGCAGGAACGAGCCCGCGTCGCAACATCTCGACGATGAACACGACGATCTCGGGGCGCACTCCGGAGTGACCCTGCGCCAGGGTCCTGGCACGGAGAAGCAGCATGGCGCGAACCGTGACCGGGTCGAGGAGGGCGCCGACGGCACCCGCGTGGCTGCGCAGCAGGTCCATCTGGAAGTGGGTTGCATCGTCTCCAAAGATTCGGGTGTTGGCCAGAGCGCCGAACCCGGTAGTGACGCCGTAAACCACCTCGTCGTTGGCGACCTGGCTTCGCACGACGTGCAGCGCAGGGATCATCCGGTCCGCAAGGCCGTTCCCCACCTCGACATCCGCCCGCCCGTGAGCAACGGCGACAACCTCGTCGATCGTCAACGGAGATCCATCGATGATCACAGACATGCCGTGGCGCTTTCCCTTCTGGTGGATCGGCGCCAGCCTAGAAAGTTCAGAGTCGTCAGTCGTCAGCCATCAGCCAGAAGCCCGACCCGCCACCCGCGCCGGGGACTGAGGACTGAAGACTGAGGACTTGGCTCTGAAGCCGCCAACGCCTCAAGGGTTCAGGGCTTCAGGGCTTCGCCAAGCCGGTCTTGCTCACGCTGGCGCAATCCGACTCGCACCTTCATCAACTCGATCTGCTGCGGACCGTACCTGTCGCCTCCCTCGATGTGATGATCGGCGAGCCATGCCTCGATGTCCGCGGCCACGTCGAGCTCGGAGCGAAACGGGATCCGATCGAGGATCCGCCGGCCCGTCATCGGCGGAAGCGCCCCCATCATCTCGCCCCATCGCTCCTTCATCAGCTCCCAGACATACGGGCCGTTCTCGCGATGACCGAGCATCACCGCCAGCACCCAGAACGCGTCCTGGCTGCGCACGTCACCATCCAGGACCAAGTCGAACAGCCGTTCAGCAGCCTCGCGACCCGGCACGGTGGCTGCGGCACGGAGGTTCTTCACGATCTCCTGAGGGTTGCCTGACGTGTTCGAAATCTCGATGAACCGATCAAAGTCGTCGGTATCGCCGTTGGCGGCGGTGACGAAAAGGGCGGCATCGGCAACCTCCGAGTCGACGCCTGCCGGACGCTCCCTGACCTCGTCGAGCATGAGGCGTGCGGCCTCCTGGATCGGTTGATCGTTGGCCAGGTTGCCCTGAGCGCGGATCAGCACACCGCGCAGCTTCCTGGTGCGATCGTCCTCACCGGCGGCAGGCGCCCACCCCATCTCGTCCGCCTTGCCGGAGACCAGATTGCTGCTGAACCGCTGCAAGTCAGGGCGGACGTCCAAGGAGGCGATGCGGTCGAGCTCCCCGAGGCCGGCGAGTGCCGCCTCCCAGACGTCGACTTCTTGCTCGTCTCCGAGCCGGCCAACCAGGGCGAGGAAGTCTCCCGCCTCGCTGCCGCCTTTGAGCACGTCGGCCCACAGATCCGAAACCAGGTTGTAGCGCTCTGCGGCCTCCAGAGTGTCCAGCCGGTCGCGCACCGCGTCGCGAAGCTTCGGCGAGTACCGCACCCGGTAGAACCCGTTGCCCCCTGCGTTGACGACGAGCCCGTCGCCGGCATCGAACGTGACCGACTCCTCGCTCACCAGCAACCGCTGCTCACCCGCGTCGGAGCGCAGCATGACCGGCACCTGCCATCGGTGATCGCCCGGCTCATCGAACCGGAATTGCTCCTGGGTGATCGTGTAGGAACCCGGGGAGCCCGCCACGGCCAGCCTGGGGAAACCCCCCTGGAAGATCCACGTATCCATCATTGCGCCTACCGGCTCGCCCGACGCGGCCTCTAGCGCGGCCCACAGATCGGCGGTCTCGGTGTTGGCGTGACCGTGCTCCTTGAGATAGTTGCTCACCCCCTTGCGGAAGGTGTCTTCGCCGAGGTACTGCTCGAGCATCCGCAACACCGACGACCCTTTGAGGTAGGTGAGGTTGTCGAACATCTCGTTGGCCTCTTCCGGAGACTCGACGGGAAACTCGATCGGCCGCGTCGACTCGGTGGCGTCGGTGCCCATCGAATGTGTGCGATCGGCGGCGAAGGTGAGCCAGATCTCCCAATCCGGCCGGAAGGCGTCGACACACTTCATCGAAGCGAAGGTGGCGAACGCCTCGTTGAGCCAGATCCCGTTCCACCACTTCATCGTGACCAGATCGCCGAACCACATGTGGGCGATCTCGTGGGCAATCACCTCGGCGATCCGCATCAGCTCGGTTTGGGTGGCGCGTTCCTGGTCGAGCAGAAGGGCAGTCTCTCGGTAGGTGACCGCTCCGAGGTTCTCCATCGCTCCGTAGGCGAAGTCAGGGATGGCGATCATGTCCATCTTGTCGCCCGGGTAGGGGATGTCGTAGTAGTCGGAGTAGAAACGCAGGGCGAAGGCGCCGGCCTCGAGGGCGTAGTCGGTGAGATGCCCTTTCCCGGGAACGTAGGCGATACGCAGCGGGATACCGTCGACGTCAACCGGGTCGGTGACTTCGAGCTCACCGATGATGAAGGCGACGAGGTAGGTCGACATCTTCATCGTGTCCTTGAAGGTGATAGCGACTTTGCCGCCGCCGGCGCTGTCCCTTGCGATCTCTGGGCCGTTGGAGATCGCGGTCAGCGACTCATCGACGACGAGCGTTACTCCATACGTCGCTTTGAAGTCCGGTTCGTCCCAACACGGGAAGGCGCGACGGGCGTCCGTGGCCTCGAACTGGGTGGTGGCGATCGTCTTCTCGTTGCCGTCCTCGTCCGTATACACCGAGCGGTAGAAGCCGCGCAGATCGTCGTTGAGGGTCCCGTCAAAGGAGATCTCCAGCCTCCATGCACCGGGATCGGCCTGATCGGCGAGGGTGAGCGTCGCCCGCTCGGCGGCTTCGTCGGTCGTCGCGTCCGCCGCGATACGAGCGCCGGAGTCGTTGCGCAGCGTCGCATCGGTGATGGTCAGCTGGGCGGCGTTTAGGACGATTTCGTCCGTCGCTTCCGTGATCTCGACATCGATGATGGCACGGCCTGCAAACGTCGCTGCGTCGAGCTCCGGCGACAGGGTCAGTGCGTAATGGCTGGGGACGACCGTTCGCGGCAGACGGTGATCGGAAGACACGACGGCTCCTGGGTTGGCAGGGGGCCGCGATGCTACTGGCGAGCAATGAACCAGTTCCCCGCTCCCGAGTCCCAAGTCGCAAGTCCCAGGTCGGCGAACCGATAACTGGGTCCGAGCTGGCAGGCGAGCGTTACGCTTCGCCCATGTGTCGATCAATCAAACGCCTACGTGACGGGTCGATCTCGGCTCCATCGGAGGAGATCGAAGCCGCCGCCCTCCAGTACATCCGCAAGGTGAGTGGGTTCCAGCGGCCGGCGGTCCACAACCAAGAGGTTTTCGACCGTGCGGTAGCCGATGTGGCAGAGGCGACGGCGCTCCTCCTCGGCGATCTGCAAATCCGCGGAGCCGCCTAAAAATAGCAACTTGCGACTTGCGACTTGCGACTTGCGACTTGCGACTTGCGACTTGCGACTTGCGACTTGCGACTTGCGACTTGCGACTTGCGACTTGCGACTTGTGACTCACCTCGTCTCCGTTTCCCCGGTCTTCACGGAATCGACGGCTTCCCCCAGGAGAATGTTGTTCAGAGTCGCCGCCAGCAGATCGTAGGTCACAGGCCCGATGATCTTCCCCACCACGACGCCGCTGCGGTCGATGAAAAATGTCTCCGGAAGGCCGTGAACGCCGTAGGCGAAGGTGGCCCGAGATCCCTGGTCGACCGCGTATTCGTAGTGTGTGCCGCGACCGAACTCGTCGAGGAATCGTCCGGCGGGGCCTGGCTCGTCCAGGGTGTTGATCCCGAGGAAGGTGACCCCGAAATCGGCATAGTCCTCGGCGGCGGCGAGCAATGCAGCGTGTTCCTCGCGACACCCTGTGCACCAGGCCGCCCAGAAGTTGGCGACGACGATATCGGGGGCGAAATCGATGGTCCGAACCGAGCCCTCTCCGCCGAACGCGGCCAGTTCGACATCAGGTGCCGCCTCGCCCACCAAGGCGCTGTCCACAACGGTCGGGTCGGTGCCCAGCCGTCCGGCGAAGCCTACCCCGGCGACCACGAAGGCCAACCCGACGGCGATCACCACCCATACGATCCGGCTGCTCACGACGAAACCTCGCCGAAGAGCTGCTCCGCCGCTGCCTTCACCTCGGGTGACAGTTCGAAGGCAAGGAGAAGCACGATCGCTTCGATTGCGCCCTCATCGTCACCACTACCCGCCCTGACGTTGGCGAGGAACCACAGCGCCTGCGGGTAGTTGGGTTCGACATCGAGGGCGCGGGTGATGAAGGACTCGGCAAGCGCTGGTTCTCCTGACAGAAATGAGAGCCACCCGACCATGGCCAGCGCCTCTGCGCGATCCGGATCCTGATCAAGCACCACCAGGTAGTGGGCCAGCGCGCTGGGGTGATCGCCGTCTTGCACATAACGCTCGGCGAGGGCCAGCCGCATCCCGATGATCCCGGGGTTGGCGGCGATGACGGCCTCCATCTCCTCATTGGAGATGGAGGAAAGGTCGACACCGGCCTCGCCGCCGAGCACGTCACTCGGAATGCCGTCGGCGATTGCATCGGTCGGGTTCTCTCCTTGCAGCGAGAACGCCCCAACTACGGCTATGACGACGATCCCGACGCCCAGGACGGCTGCCCCCGTCAGCATCCTCGCCCGAGACCGTCCGACCGCCTCCGAGTCCCCAACCTCGGCGGCGGTGGCCAGGACTGCCGCCCGTTCCGCCTCGTAGACGGCGGTTAACCGATCGGCGGCGGCGGCGTCCAGCTCGCCGGTGTCCCGCTGCGCCGAGACCTCGTTGAGATCGCGCTCCACCTGCTCGATCTGATCGGCGATTTGGTCGGCGCTCATCCCTCGACCTCGGTTGTCTGTGCAAGCTCGGGCGGCCGTCGCCGCAGGCCGTAGATAGCGATCCCGCCGACAACCGCGATCGCAAGCGGGACCGCCCACAACGCGATCCCCCATCCACCGGCAGGTGGATCGAGCAGCACCTGCTCGCCGTAGCTGGCCACGAACATCGCCCGGATCTGCTGGTCGGTGCTCCCTGCGGCGATCTCGTCGCTAATCAGCTCCCGCAGATCTCCTGCGAGGTCGGTCTGAGAAGCCGCGATCGACTCCCCGGCGCAGATCGGGCATTTCAACGAGGTCGCCAGCGCGTGGGCGCGGGCCTCCGGGCTCGCCGGGGCATCCGACGGCCACAAGCCGACGACGATCACAGCAACGGCGACCGCAGGGACGACCAGCCGCGCCAAGCGTCGCAGGCGTTCAGGCACGAGCGCTGTCCTTTGCCTCTTCGGATGGCTTCGTGCCGGGGCCGGTGCGGACGCTTCGCCCCAAAGCGGCGACGCCCCCGGCAACCACGATCAGGCCGCCGACCCACAGGAGACGCTGCAGGGGAAAGATCAGCACCGAAAGTACGATCGCCTGATCGTCAACGCTGGCGATCGTCAGATACACGTCGTCGATTGCGAACGACCGCACGGCCGGGGTGGCTATGACCTGGCCGAACTTCGGATACTCGTGGAGGCGCGGCTCGAGCACCGCCTTCTCCACGGTGCACGATTCGTCGTAGAGCGCCACTCTCACTCCCTGCACGATCCGTTCCGGCTCGATGCGCCGGAACGCCTCTCGATACTCGAGGCAATAGCCCTCGACGACTGCGGTTTGCCCGATCACGAGCGAGACCTCGGTACGCACTGCCATGGCGGATGTGGTCGCGATCGCCACCGCCACCAATGCGAAGCCCACATGGGCAACCTGCCCGCCCCAGTACCCCATGTCATTTCTGACGGTGGCGCCCATCGCCTGTGGCCACGACTTGCCACCGGCGTGGGCGCGTGCTGTCTGGTAAAAGAAGAAGTGACCGATGGTGCCGATGACAAAACCCGCCAGGCCCACCACGACGACAACCGGCACCGACCTCACGCCTACCACGACGGCCAGGGCGGCGGCCACCAGACCCAGGTTGATCCCGAACCGGCTGCGTTCCCACATGATGCGGGCCGAGGCCACCCTCCACGGAGCCACCGCTCCGAACCCGATCGACAGCAGCAACAGCAGGGCGAACGGGATGGTCACTCGATTGAAGAATGGCTGGCCGACCGAGACCTCTCTCCCGGTGAATGCCTCGACCATGAGGGGGAAGGTCGTGCCGAACAGGACGGTGAACGCGAACAGGGTCATCAGAAAGCTGTTCAGGAGAATGAACCCCTCACGCGACGAGAGCGAATCGAGCCGCGGTGCTGACGCGACGGTGCCTGCCCTCAGCGCAAACAAGGCGAGCGAGCCGAATACGACCACGGCGAGGAATCCGAGGAGGGCGGGGCCCACCGCCGATTGACTGAAGGCGTGGATCGAGGCGATGACCCCGGAGCGGGTGATGAAGGTCCCGAAGATGGTCAGGGCGAAGGTGGCGATGATGAGGACGAAATTCCACGCCTGCAACATCGATCGACGCTGCTGCACGACCGCCGAATGGATGAAGGCCGTGGCGGCGAGGAACGGCAGCAGCGCCGCGTTCTCCACCGGATCCCACGCCCAGTACCCACCCCACCCGAGTACCTCATAGGACCACCAGGCCCCGAGGAGGATGCCGGCCGCCAGGAACACCCAGGCGATGAGCGACCAGCGGTGCGTCCTGTCGAGCCAGACCTTTCCCGGCTCGGAGCGTGCGAGTGCAGAGATGGCAAAGGCAAACGGGACGGTGAAACCGACGTACCCCAGGTAGAGCATCGGCGGATGGACGGCCATCAGGATGTGGTTGGCCAGAAGCGGGTTGGGCCCTATCCCGTCCGGGGGAACGGCCGTGGAGCCGACCGGCAGCCAAGAAGAGGCCGAGCAGAACCCGTTGGCGACCTCGGTGCACAGAGCGAACGGATTCGCCGCCGTGGCCATCAAGCCGAACCAGAAGACGGATACCGCTCCCAGCACCGCGAGGGCTCCAAGACCGAGACCGTCGCCCCGCCAGAGACGGCGCCACACCAGCATGGAGAACACCGAGAGCAGGACACCCCAGAGCACGACACTCCCCTCGAGCGCGGCCCAGCCGGATGCGACCAGGAACACGAACGGAGTCTGCAACGCTGAATTTTGGGCGACGTAGGCGATGGAGAAATCGTGGGTGAGGATGGCGATCTCGAGGATGACGAACGCAGCGATGCCACCGCCGAACAGCGCAAACAACGGCATCCGCACCGCCGCCGGATCCTGGTCGACGCTCCGCGAGGCCATGACGCCGGTGATTACCAGCCCTACTGCGCCAGCAAGGGCGACGAGAATGGCGGCGTAGCCGAGGACGGCGATCATGCCCCGTCCTGGTCGTCTCCATACGGCTGGTCCGGGTCGTATGACCCGTCCTCTGACCGATAGGTCTCGTCGTGCTTGACCAGCATGGTGTCGGAATGGAAGGCCTGTCCGTCCCACGTGCCCTCGACCACAACGCCGATGCCTTCCTGGAAGAGCTGCTGTGGTGCCCCGGTGTGGAGAACCCTGACCGCCTGGCGGCCATCGGTGACCTCGAATGTCACCCCTTCGGTGGTAGTGGTCAGGGTTCCCGGCACGACCTGCCCACCCAGCCGGAGCCTGCTGTCCCCTGGATCTTCGGCGATCAACTCGGTGGGGGTATTGAAGTAGACGAGGCTCGAGGTCAGGTTGAAGCCGAGCAAGATGAGCACAATCACCGTGATCACGGCGGGGACGAGGAACCTCCAATATGCCCTCACTGCAGTTCCTCGAGACGCTCCCTCGTTGCTCTGAGTCGCGCCGTGAGCGTCGCTATGTACACGGCAAGGCTTCCGTAGGCGACGGCGTAGGCAAGCGCCACCCATCCCCAGTCACCCATCGCCGAGCCCTCCTCCCAGCTCGGGAGCGGTCACCGAGGCGCCGGCCACCGGCCGGTTTGCGGAACGCTCGACGTCCCGGATCCTGTCGGCGACGCGATGGAGCTCGATGCGCTTCGCCATCAGCGCCACATAGATGACGGTAAAGGCGACCACGCCGGCGAGCAGCGCCCAGAGAATCAGGGGATCCTGGATGGCAGGGCCGTCCGGCCGAAGCAAAGAGGCCGGCTGGTGCAGGGTACGCCACCACACCACCGAGAAATGCACCAACGGGATCAGCGCGGCTCCGAGGATGCCGAGCACCGCAGACCGGCCTGCCCGAACCCGGGACTCGTCTGCGGTGTTGCGCAGGGCGAGGTAGCCGACGTAGACAAAGAACATGACGGCGGTCAGGGTGAGGCGAGCGTCCCACGTCCACCATACGCCCCAGGTCGGTTTGGCCCAGATCATGCCAAGCCCGATCGCCAGACCGGTGAAGTAGACGCCGATCTCGGCACTCGATGCCGCCACCCGGTCCCAGCTCAGCCTCCTGGTGACGAGATAGCCAACACTGCCCACCAGCGTGACGCCGAATGCGAGGTAGGCCAGCCATGCGGCGGGGACGTGCACGTACATGATCCTGACAAGCTCGCCCTGAACCGTGTCCGCCGGGCTCACGATGGCAAGCGCCAGTGCTACGGCGACCGACACCACGATCGCCATCCACGGCCAGTTTCGGCTGCGAATCTCGGACGGCATCAAGTCTCCTGGAGCGGTCGGGCCGTGCCGACGCCGATGATGGCCGTGACCAACATCACCACGACCATCAGCAACATCCAGGAAAGGATACTGCGGCCCAGCCGCAAGCCTTCGTAGACCTGGGTTGCCCCGAGGAGCAGTGGCACGGACAGCGGTGCCACCAGCAACGGAACGAGGGCCGAACCTGCCGAGGAGCTGCTTACCAATGAGGCGGCCAGCGACCCGAGCAGCCCGAGCCCGACGGCGGTGATGACCAGGGTCAGCGCCAGCCAGGGGAACCCGATCACTTCTATGTTGTACAGCACGACCGCCACCACGCCGACGACGATCTCGTACACGAGCAGCAGCCCGGCCGCCGACATCGACCGCCCGACGTAGGCGGCGGCAGGGTCGAGCCCGAGAAGCGACACCGCGTCTCGCTGGGCGCCGGTCTCGATGGAAGCCCTGCCGACGGACACCAGCACGCCGAACAGCATCACCACTACCCAGTACATCCCGGGACCGATGCGTTGTAGGAGCTGCGTGTCGACCCCGATCGCCAGCGGGAGGAGAAAGAGCGCCATTGCCCCGAACGGAATCGTCACCCACACCACATCGCCGCGGCGGCGTTCCCTCCGCAGATCGCGTTCAACGACCGCCGCCACCTGTGACCGGAACCCTGCGTTCATTCGAGGGTCCCCTCGGTCAGCTCCACGGTTCGATCGGCGATCCGCGCCACCCGTTCGCGGTCGTGCGACACCAGGATGACCGCTCCGCCCTCCGCGGCGATCTTCTTGACCAGCGCGTTGACGAGCTCGACCGCATCCTGGTCCAATGCGGAGTGTGGTTCGTCGAGCAGCAATAGGTCACGATCGATCATCAGCTCCCTGGCGAACTCGGCGCGGCGCTGCATCCCATGCGACGAGACCCCTGCCTCGCGGTCGATGACACCGGCGAGGCCAACCGCGGCCAGGGCGCTCCCGACCTCGTCTCGGGACACTCCCGCCACCCTGGCCGCGAATTCCAGGTTCTCACCGAGGGTCAGTTCCGGGTACAGGCCGGGGACGTGGCCGATCATCCCGATCCTGCGACGGATGGCGTAGCGCTGCTGGCTGCTGAGGTCGGTCCCGAGCACCGATCCCGTACCGGCGGAAGGTCGAACCAGGGTGGCGACGAGCCGGAGCAGCGTCGTCTTTCCCGCGCCGTTGGCGCCGAACAAGCCGAGGATCTCA
>JACZST010000190.1 GCA_022574065.1 Acidobacteriota bacterium | reverse complement strand
GGTCGCCCGCAGCACGCGTTCTAGAGCCGCGGAGCGTTTCGTGGCTACGGCGAGCTGCGTTTGGAGCTCGGCCAACTGTTCGTCGACCTCGACAGGGTCGTAGCCATCCCGCACCACTGTGAATCCGGCTTCGTTAGATACGCGAGTCACGTCGGCCACCACGTGTTGGGAGTTGTCTGGAACTGATATCGGCCCAGGCTCGGAAGAGCTGAACACACCCTGACCGCCCCCCGCCCATATCGGCGGTGAATTCAGGTGATCGTTGCAACACCTTGGACGAGGGTTGTCTCTGGAGGTGTGTCATGGAACGGTTGTCTGATTCTGAGCGGGGTGAGTTGTGGGATCGGTGGGAGGCTGGTGAGTCGCAGCGGTTGATTAGTCGACGGCTTGGGCGGTCTCCATCGACGATCCGAACCCAGTTGGTTTCGTCGGGTTGGAAGCGTCCCGTCGCGGTTGGTGAGTGGTGCTCGGTGCGGTTGTCGCTGGTTGACCGTGAGGAGATCTCGCGGGGGTTGGCTTGCGACGAATCGCTGCGTTCGATTGCCCGCCGGTTGGGGAGGTCTCCCTCGACGGTGTCTCGCGAGGTCAAGATCAATGGTGGCCATCTGAAGTATCGGGCCACCGTGGCATATCGGGCATCGAGGCGGAGAGCGAAACGCCCCAAACCGATGAAACTCGCCGAGTGTCCCCGTCTGTGTAAGGCGGTTGAGGAGAAACTCGGGTCGTGGTGGTCGCCTGGCCAGATCTCACGGTGGCTGATACGGGCATATCCTGATGATGAGGAGATGCGGGTGTCACACGAGACGATCTACCAATCCTTGTTTGTTCAGGGCAGAGGCGCTCTACGTAAGGAACTGTGGCGTTCTCTGCGCACCGGACGAGCTATCCGCAGACCTCAAGGCAGACCGAAATCGACCAAGGGCAGAATCCGTGACATGGTCATGATCTCGGAGCGTCCAGCCGAGATCGAGGACCGTGCCGTGCCGGGGCATTGGGAAGGCGACCTCATCATCGGGAAGCACAAGTCAGCTATCGGGACCCTGGTGGAACGCCAAACCCGATATGTGATGCTGTTCCGAGTCCCGAAGGGCAACAGAGCCGAAGATGTCCGCATAGCGCTCACCGACACCATCAAGAAACTCCCAGAGCATCTATGGCAGTCCCTCACTTGGGATCAGGGCACAGAGATGGCTCAACACGCCAAGTTCACTGTTGATACCGGTATCCAAGTGTATTTCTGTGACCCGAAATCGCCGTGGCAGCGAGGATCGAACGAGAACACCAACGGGCTCTTACGCCAGTACTTCCCGAAAGGCACCGACCTTTCCCGACACACCCAGGATGATCTCGACCAGGCCGCCTACTCGCTCAACACACGACCTCGACAAACCCTCGGCGACATGACACCATCAGACAAACTCGCTCAAGTGTTGCAATGACCCCCTGACATCGCAGCGCCTTCCTACGCAAGAACGGTGGAGTTCAGGTTTTCGGGTAGTCGACGCCTCCGGCCAGGCCGACGATCACGTTCCAGACGGCTTCCTGCGACGCCTGGTCGCTGATTCGGGGTTCGGTGAGATCCTGGAGCGGGCCGGTCATCTTTTTCGGAGCCGAGGCAAAGAACCTGCCGCTGACCTCATCATCGAAGTCGATGGCCTCCACGTAACGTCCTGCGCCGGTCTCGAGGTCGTGCGCAACGCCGACACGACCACCGAACCTCGTCATCAGCGGGAGCATGACCCGCTGCATCATGAAGCCCTGGTGACGGCCGGCGTCGGTTTCGGGCGTCGATCCGGGTGAGACCGCATTTACCGTCGATCCGTCCGGAAGGCGGCGGGCGAGCGCCCCGGCCCACATTGCCCCGAACTGCTTGGCGTCGGCATAGGCATTGTTCCGCTTGAACTCCACGGGCGGCCGTTGACGGGCCACGGCATCCGCTGCCGCTTCCAGATCCCCGTCGAACGCTCCACCAGCAAACTCGGGGAGATCGATGACCTCCATGAAGGGGACGTCGCCCCGCGCCGCTTCGGAGCCGGCGATCACGATCCGGGCATCGTCGGCTAGGAGTTGGTTCTCGATCAGACGCATCGTCAGCAGGTGGTGTCCGATCAGGGGCGCAAACGTCTGCTCAACCCCGTCCTCGTTGCGGACGAGTTCCTTCCCGGAGACCAACCCGGCGTTGAGTATCAGCACGTCGATGGAGGTCCCGCGACCCTTGAGCTCGTCGGAGGCCGCTTCGACCGTCGCTAACTCGCCGAGATCGAACGTCAGTGGTTCGAACACGGCGCGGCCGGTCCGCGCCTCTAGGCGTTGCTTGGCATCGGCGGCCTTCTCCTCGGTACGCCCGGTGATCGTGACCCGGTCGTATCCGGCTTCGGCCAGCTGGGCTGCGGTCTCGACCCCAAGCCCTGACGTAGCGCCGGTGACCAGCGCGGTGCTCTTACTGCTCATGTGTTGTGCCTCCCTTATTTGCCTTGTGAACGTCGCACAACCTCGGCACCCCGACCGGAATTCCGCCGATTGATCACACCTCGCTCTTCTTCCGCCTCTTCCCGAGTCGAGGCATGGCGCCCATCAGCAGAGCACCGGAGATCGCTGCCGCTGGAATGATCCAGTTGATGGCGGCGTCCTCGGTAGCCAGCCCGAAATAGGAGACGGCGGCGGCGGAACCGGCGGTGAGCAGCACACCGAGGGTGACCCATCGTCGGCGGGCGGGGGCCGGCTTGTCGCTGATCCGCCACTCGAAGCGGGCGAAGATCGCCACCAGGACCCCGGTCACGGCCAGCAGCACCGCGATCCAGATCGGTCGGGTGAGGAACCAGGCCAAGGTGCCTGGCTCGATCTTGAAGGCCACACCGCCGAAGGTGAACAGCCCGATCGAGGCGACGATGGTCATCGCAGTGAGATGCCACAGGTAGACGGTCATGATCACCCCGGAGATGGCAACCACCGCGTTCCACGTCCCCAGACGCTGGGTGGCCCTGGCGACGGCAGGTTGCGTGCCGAGGATGACCCCCGCCTGGACGACACCCAGCAGGAAGATGGCGAAGGTAGGCGGAGTCATGTTGGTCAGCTCTGCACCGGGGATTCCCAACATCGCCACTGGGTACCAGCCGATCCAGGTGACCGCGGTAAGGGCGGTGAGAGCGGTGCCGGAGATCGCCCATCCGGTCGCCGGCGAGATGGGATGGCCGGCGGCATCCCGGCTCGCCCACCAGTAACCGAGCTGATGGACCGCCCCCCACACGAAGAGGAAGTTCACCCAGCCGATTCCTGGCACTTCGAAGACGAACCGGGCGATGTCCACTGCGATGGCGGTCCCGGCGATCGCGGCGACACTGCCCAGACCGGCGCGCCGCCACCACCGATGGGTCAACGGGGCCAGGGCGACCAGACCGATGTAGACGGAGATAAACCACAACGGCACCGTCGCCGCCATCGATCCGGCTCGGACCACGTCCGCGGGGATAAATGGACGCATGATGACGATGAGGACCGTCCACACCACGAGCAGCGGGATCACCGGGGTGTACAGGCGGCGCACCCTGGTGGTGATCCACGCTCGCCGCAGCTGTTCGCCTTCCTCGACCCTGCGCAGGGCGCGGGCGTTGGCGTAGCCGCCGACGAAGAAGAAAATCGGCATCACCTGCACGATCCAGGTGACCCACGCCGCGTACGGGATCCACTGCAGGCTGTTCAGCAGGGCGATCTCGCCGTCGGCTTGTAGCCAGATCGAGGCTGCCAGCCAGTGACCGAATACAACCACCAGGATTGCGCCCGCCCGCCAGAAATCGATGATCCGGTTGCGCGCCGCCGGAGTCGCCTCGGCGACCTTGCGCGTGTAGGTGAGGTAGGCGGTCATGGTTGCCCCCCGACTGCATCGGCCATACGGTTTGACCTCTGAGACACAAATGAGGTGTCAACAGCGACGACGTCGGCTAGGAGCCCTCGATCCGGGAACCCACGGATGGCGGGTCTGAGGATGTCCTGGTTCGGGTCGGCGCGCTCGATGCACCGTCGATGAGGTGCCTCCAATAGCGAGAACCAGGATCGTTAGGCTCGTCACGTGGTCGATCTAACTGT
>JACZST010000189.1 GCA_022574065.1 Acidobacteriota bacterium | reverse complement strand
CGGGCAGGCGACCATCACGTCTCCGCCGCCTACCACAACCACCACGACCACGACCTCGACAACGACCTCGACCACCCCCGCGACCACGACCAGTGCTCCTTCATCGCCGACAACGACTGAGTTGTCCGCCACGACTGAGGCCCCTCCGGAGCCGACCTCTCCTGTGCCAACGACCCCGGGCGGGGGGGCGGCGCCCAGCTCGGGGGGCGGCTTCAACTGGTGGTGGGTCATCGGCCTCGGCCTGATGGTCACCTTCCTCGGCATCGTCCTCTGGATGTTCACTTGGTGGTGGTGGGGTCCCGGAGAGGGTTACGGGCCGGGCATTCTCGGCGGACTCGGACTACCTGCGACCACCGGAGAGGGTGACGACGACGAGACGACGACGACCACAGAGCCGGATACGTCGATCGACACCGATACGGACACGGACACCGATACGGACACGGACACGGATAGGGATGCGGACACCGATGCCGACACGGATACCGGCGACGCCTCCACCACCCGTGACGGGACCACGTATTTCGGGGACAGAGATCCGCCGCAACGCAACTGCCTACCGCTTCACATCGAATGCGAGCGGCTGCGGTCGATTGCGACCGAGCTGGCGATGGAGGCGGCCCGCATCGAGGGCAGAGCCGAACGAATTGCCGCGGAGTGCGAACGGGCCCAGCGCCGCGTCGCCGACATCCAGGCCCGTATCGCCGATCTCGAGCAGCGGCCGGATGCAGTGCAGTGGTTCACTCGTACGGCATGGCTGCAACAAGACCTCCGCCGGGCAACCTCCGAGGCGGCGAGAACGTGCGATCAGGTCGAGTCGGCCCGCACCGAGGCTCGCGTTGCCCGCTCCAGAGCAGACGAGGCACGGGCTGCCGCCGACGCTGCGTGTGCCCAGGCCGAGGAATGTGAGGCAGGGTTGTGACCTTTCTCCGCCATCGCATCGACCCGTTGCTGGAGACGATCGAGCAACAACGCCTCGTCGTGGATGCCGGTCTTGGGCGGCCTGCCTGGTGGCAGGGGCCTATCCGGCGGGAGTTCAACAAGAGCCCGGCTCCAGAAGAGCGCGCTCGGGTTGCCGCCGCGTTCGATCACCTAGTCCGGTTGGCTGCGAGCGGGAACATCGGTATCGCGCCAAACTTGCTGCTGGACCTGCACGCCATGTGCACGCTCGAGGGAGGCTCATATCGGGATCGCGAGGTGAAGGTGGGGCGCTTCGGGACGACTGCCCCGTTTCGCCATGTTTCCCGGTTGGTGGAGACGGCATTCGAGCGAGCCCATGACGGCGTCGAGCCGCCGCTCTTGGCTGCGACCCGCCTCAACCTGGAGCTGTTCCTCGTCCACCCCTTCCGGGACGGAAACGGACGAGCGGTCCGGCTGCTCGTTACAGCGATGCTCCTCAACGCCGGGTACAAGTCGACCTTGTTCACTGCGGTTGAGCAGCACAGCCACGTCGACCCGGTGCGCTATGGCAAGGCATTCGCTCCATTACGGACAGGCCACCCCACCCAGCACGAGCCGTGGCTCTTCAACGGTCTCGACCTGATGGTGCAGGCCAGCGGTCACGCTGCGAGGTACCGGTCGCGCGAAACGGCAATGCGCACGATCCTCCAGGAGGTCAAGGTTCGGCCGGCGCTACACGGACGAGTGATGCTCGACCACGACCTGCGACGCCAACCCTCGCATCCAGCCGTTCGCCATCTCGACGCGATGCCCCGTTGGACCGATCTCACCTCCGAGATGACCCTGGCGGAGCGATCGGCAGTCCGTTGGCAGGTAGAACGGCTCCTCACTGAAGAGGCCGATCAGCGAGGCCGCCGATGAATGCGACCCACTCGACCGACGCAGTCGCTGCCGAGCGGTGCCGGAGCTACCGCAAATGATGGAGTGGCTCCGTAATCCCAGCGTCCTGTTACGGGTCGGCCAAGGGCTGACCGCGCTGGGTTTGGTGATCGTGCTCGTGGGCATTGCGGGCAACCTACTCAGCGACGACGGTGGGACGCCGACCGCGGCGAACACGACCACGAGCCCAGCCACGAGCCCAACCACGACCACCACCACCAGCCCAACCACGACCACGACCACCAGTCCAACCACGACGACAATTGTCCAGCCAGAATCTGTCGAGGAGTTCGTGGTGTTGTTTGCCCTCGCGATCGGGGCCGGCGATATCGAGTTCCTTCTCGATCGGCTACATCCGGCAGCCGTGGGCGGCTTTGGGCTCGACCTGTGTCGAAACTGGATCGAGGCAGAGATCCTCCAACTTGGCGACTACCAGCTAACGGGTCCAGCCGAGGGACCACGCGATCAGTCGTTCACGACACCGGCCGGAACGGGCACGATCGCGGACGCCTATTCCGCTCCGGTCAGTTTCACCTTCCAAGGTCAGCTTTTCGACGCCGAAGGCGACTTCGCTCTCATCGGCACAGAGATGTATTGGCTCGGCCAGTGCCGCTAACCGGCCTCGTGACTGAGTCCTCTGCTGGCGAGGGTTTCGACCGCGTTCTCAACGACAACGCTCGGTACGGTGGAGGCGCGATGAGGGAGGCAAAGCGGTGACGAGTCGGCAACGGTTTCCACAAATATGGGTCGCTGCGTTGCTCGCTGCTCTCTTTTTGGTGGTCGGCGGGATCGGTGTCGCGTACGCTCAGGAGGAATCCGACGGCCGCGCCCGTGTCAGTTCCGTCCAGCCGATCATCGACGACGAGGGCCAGCTGTGGTTCAAGGTGAGATTTGAGGAGCGGTGGGCAGACAAGCCTCCGCGCGATCTGTTCTCGTTCTTCTCCTTTTTCCGTGTCCAGGTCGACGGCGAGTTTTCAACGATCGGCTGGCAGATTCACGACGGCGCCGAGAACGTCATCGCGGATGGCGCCGCTGCCGAGAGTCCCAAGGCCTACATCCTGGAGGATGGCTGTGTGCTGGTGGCGACCGGTCTGTTTCCCGCCGAGCCGTTCACCGCGACGGTGAATGCGGCATGGGGCTCTTGGGTCGAGGAAACGACTACGCAAACTGTCCTTGGTGAGGCCGAATTCGTGGCAGAGTCGGAAAGCGCAGATCGGGGGAACCCGATCGACCTCGTCGGCCCGGTGGTGTTCGACCTGGTGAGCGGCGAGATGATCACGCCGGCGACCACGACGACAGCCGGGGCCACCACGACGACAGCGGCGGCGGCAACTGATGACGGCGACGCCGGAACCGGCACCCCGAGCACCACACCGACTGCCACCACGGAAGTCTCGGTTCCGGGAGGAGGCAACACCGAAGGGGGCTCGTTCAGCATCTGGATTCCGATCGTCTTGTTCGGGGTCGTAGTCGGCGGCTTCACGATCTACTACCGCACCCGGGAGCGCCCCAAGCAGCCGCCTCCGGTCGATGAGGGCGACGACGATGACGGTGACGACCCTCGGGACACGCCGCCTCCGGCGGTCTACGGCGAGATCATCGAGCACCCCGGCTGCGGCTGGGCGCTGTATTGGACCGACCAGTGGGGAATACCTCAGCTCCTGCGGAAGCCTGGCGGGTTGGTCCACATTTGCTGCCGGTACTACGTGACGGTCAAAACGTCTGCCGAGTCGGCGGTCCTGAAACAAAGCCGTCAGGACGGGACCACCGAGCGGCTGCGCCTTTACGACGCCGGCCGGGATCTGGATGGCGTGCGCATCGAAGCCCGGGCGGGAGCAAGGTCGGGGCCTGCAGGACGCCAGGACTGGATGCAAGGGCTCGGCGACCCTACCGACCAGACCGACGTGGAGGCCGGAACATTCCGACAGCTTCAGCCGGCGGAAGAGCCACCCGATGTTTCCGCTCATGTCGAGCACTGGGAACGGACGACGCTGGCTGTGACCCTGGAGGCGGGCTGTCCCGAGTACACCAACCTCTACGACCTCGAGGGAGAGAGCTACATGTCGGTGATGGCGACCCATGAGTGCACCAACGAAGCAGGTGACCCCTGCCCGGTGGAGCTATCCGCCACGGGGCACATGAACGGCGCCATCGAAGGACCTCAGAAGTTCAAAACCGCGGTCACTCATGAACTGGGAGGCACCCCCGACGACCTGGATCGCGAGCAATCGTCGACCGATGACCTGAGCACTTACAAGCCACGGGCCGGTCACGACCATGTCGAGAAAGATCGCGTCACACACGAGTTCAGCCATGAGGACAA
>JACZST010000188.1 GCA_022574065.1 Acidobacteriota bacterium | reverse complement strand
GCATGGGAAAGTCGCCGACTTCGTACCCTACGACTTCCGCATGCCGACAATCGGACGGGTGCGGAGCACCTACTGGAACCCGGAGGGTCCGATCCTCCCAGGCAAGGTGTTCGGCGTCGGCTGGGCGGTCAACTTTGGGGTGCTGACCAGGATGCTCGGCAAGTGGCGCGCTCGGGAGGATTCGAACGCCCAACCTTCTGATTCGTAGATCTCCAAGCGGTGTCCATGGCCGTCCACAGCCGTCCACACAGCCCGGAACGCAAGGCTTTCAATTCCACCGGCGTCCACACCAGTCCACACCAGTCCACAGCGAATGGCTCCCAACTTGGCTCCCAGCGGGAACGTGAGCAAGAATGTCTCGCAGCGGCACCATCGGATCCGAAGAGCCTCTGAAGATATCGCCCAGGCAACGGCGCACAGTCGCCGCTTATCCGACCGTCAGGTCATCGGTCACAACACACGATCCTCATCCATCACGATTGGCTCGCGAACCACCCAGTCAATGGGTTCCACGATTGACTGCATCCCGGCCTATTCGCGTCGGGAGGGCGAACCTACCGCTTGTCGTATTCGTAGGTGCCCTTGACTTCGCGGTTGAGGTAGCTGCCCTTCGAGGGAGCACCTTGGAGTTCCTCGTAGATCTGCACGGGGACGTTCAAGTACACGTAGAGGGAGCTGTCTTTGAAGATGATGTGTAGTTCCATATTGTCGCTGTCGTATCCGATTTGTTCGAGGTTGGATGAGTCGACGTAGATCATGTCAGGCATGGTGGTCTCCTGGGTCGTTGTCACCCGGATGGGTGACGCCGGTCTGTGCTCGCCAGTTGGCGAGGGCGGTGGTGTAATGCTCGGTTCGAGGCCGAGGTTCGTCGATCCAGCCATGGGCGAGATCGGCGTCAGAGCCAACGAGCTTGTTGGTCGCCAGGGGGATCCGAACTCGGGAGGGGATGGGAATGGCCTCGCCGACGATGAGGGCCTCGCCGGTGCGGAGCGACGGCAGCAGGCCGGCCAGGTCAGCGAGGTCATCGGGCATGGTGGAGGTCACTTGTGAGCGGTCCGCCTGGTTGGTAAGTCGTAACGCGATCATGGTGCCGGATTGGCTGATCGAGGTGCTGTCGAGCTCGCTGGGGCGTTGAGTAACGAGCATGAGGCCGACGCCGTACTTGCGGCCTTCCTTCGCGATCGTTGCGACGGTTCGCTGAGCGGCATTGTCTGCCCCCTCGGGAAGGAACAGGTGCGCCTCCTCCAGGACTACGAGCAGTGGCTGTTCTCGTCCGCTGATTGGCAGGCCGGCTGCCCAGAACAGGGCGTCGTAGATGATCCTGAGCACAGTGCCGGTGACGAGCGACAGGACGTCGGCGGGTGCGGAAGACAGGTCGATGACGGTAATGGGTCGGTCGTGGCCAACCCAGCTGGCAACAAGCGCGTCGAGATCTCCATTGGCCTGGCCCAGTGCGTTGGGGGTGAGCTCGGAGCCGGGGTTGAAAAGGAATTGGTAGCGGGAGTCTCTGAGCCGGTTGCGCATCAGCTCGAGACCGCGGGTGAGCCCACGGCGTGGTCCCTTGAACGGTGTGCCCGCGGCTAAGGCTTGGCGAGGGTTGACGTTCGGGATCAATAGTTCGGGGTCTCCGACTGTGGTTGACGGTTCGATCTGGGTCAGTTTGTTGTCTGTGTAGGTCCGTGTCTCGTAGTCGTCAAGGTCGTACCAGAGTCGTTTGACACTGAACGGGATCGGCGAATCGGCGGTGATCGCCTCAACGGGTGTTGGGATGGGTAGGTGCGTGGCGGTTGCTCGCTTGAGGGTCACCACTTCCTCACGGATGGCGGCGTCTTGGCTGGTGTTGAGATCACCCAGGGTCGTCTGCATCAGCTCGTCAAAGGGGAGCGCCCAGAACGGCACATAGAGCGGTTCCTGCTCATCGTTCTCCGGTTTGATGCTGAAGACCCTGCCGTTGTCACCGACCGCACTCGCGTACTCGCCGTGCGGGTCTAGCACCAAGACTCGAGCCGCTCCAAAACCTCGGGTGGCGATGGCTTCGAGTAGCACTCCGACGAAGTTGGACTTGCCTGCTCCAGAGGAGCCGACCACGACAGAGTGTCGTGTAACGAGCTTCGCTAGATCGATTCTGGCCTCGATACCAGAAGCCGACGCGATGGTTCCGATGACGAGCGGGACCTGAATGTCCAAGTTTCGGTAGATCTGTGCCAGCTCATCGTTGGTGACGAGATGTACCTCATCTCCGAAGGTTGGATACTGGCTGACGCCGCGCTGGAACTCGCCCGCGAGCGATTCGCCAAAGAGGGTGAGTGTCAGCCACCGACCATCGATCGCTGCCTCACCCTGACCAACGATGGCGTGGGGCAAGGCGGCCGCGCCGACCTGCGAGCAGACCCCATAGAGGTGTGAGTAGCCGAGGGGGACGCGCAGGAACGCACCAACTTGGCCTACCCGGTAGGACTCGCCGCCGACCAGCACCAACGACGAGAGTCCGGCCCGCAGACGGACACTGACGGTGCTCCCACTAACGGACTGCACTTCACCTACCAGTGTCGGCGGTACCGGTCCCATCAGGTAGCCAAAACGGGTGAGTCCATGGCCACGACGAACTTGCAAAACCAGTTGAAGTCGCCCAACCGCATATGGCCTGAGACCGGACCGGACCCGTCGTCTGGGAGTGCGTCGCTGTCGAAGGCGATATCCAGGAACGACGCAGTAGCGTCATCGATCTGATTCGGCAGGGCCCACTCAGCACGATCTCTCTTGAGGATTCCCTCCTTCAGTCCGACCACGATCACGTTCTCGCGTTTCGCAGCCAGGCTGCAGAGATGGGGCAGATCCGCCAAGTCTGAATAAGCGAGGGCGATGGCGTGGTTGGAGGGATGAGAGTCGAGCGCGGCCAGGATGACGGCGTTGATGTGCTCGTCGCTCCAGCTATACCCGCAGGTGATCAGCAGTGCACCCTCGCGGGCCATGCTCCGGGCGAGACGATCAATTAAGGCCAGGTACGGCTGCTTTCGGGACTCGTCGTACTTGCGGTGCGATGGCAGGATCATCTCCCCAGCAGAGGCACCCGTGGTCCGGACAACAGCACCTTGGCGAAGGTCCCAGTTGATCGAGCCATGCAATTTCCACAAACGCGACCACTCGTAGCCCGGCATCGTGAGATCGTTCTCAATCGTGTCTGGGCTGAAGTACGGCGCATGACTGCCCACGAACCCGTCGAATATCGGCACACGCGCCTGCTCGAGCGACCGCTCTATCAGCACGTCGTAGTTGGTGGTGAAGATCTCGATGGGGTGCTTGCGCCGGGCGTTCCGAACCCACATCGCGAAGTCGTCGTGAGGTAAACGCGACGGAATGCTGGCCTCCTCCGGCGAGGACAGGCGGACGATCATCTTGCGAATGGCCCCTTCGAACGTCTCCAGCTCATCATTGGATAGCCCGAGGACCTCATCTCCGACCCCGGCCGCGTCGATCTTCAAACGAATACGTCCCAGCATGTTTTCTATGTGTGGCGCCAGATCCAACGCCGTGCACTCGGCCTCAAGGGAGTTCCAGGCAACCCCATGCCTCCCAGACAGAGCTTTGACGGCGACCTTGCACTCTGCGGTCATCGGGTTCAGCGCTGGAACAAGTGGGGTGTGGGTCGGCTTCTCCCCCGCGGCCGGTGATGGCGCCGTATTCACCGCACTCGATGTGCCGGCTCCGAACAGGAAGAGTAGCTGCTTGTCGTGCGCGGCCAGGTGATCCCGGAGCAATTCGACGACACGTTGAGGGTCATGTGTAATCACAGAAGTCCGCCCATCTTGAGGCACCGACTGTGCCGGCTGAGGGAGAAGTTTGCCCAGGTGGCCCGAGCCCTAGCGGCTACCATCACACCCCACTGAAATCCGAAGAGCCGCATTAGTAATACGTCCTGATGTAGCCGTACGCCCGCTCGAATAGATCAGCGTCCTTGTGGAGCCGATACTTCAGCAGCGTCTTTCGGAGGGCCTGTTTGACCTCACGTTCGCCGGCATGGGTGTTCTGCCATCCGTCAAACCGGACGATCCGGACGATCTCGTCGATATCCTTTACGACCCGCTCGACGATTATTGGTGTGTCATCATTGCGGGCTTCCTCGAAGAGTTCCGTGAGCGCTGCCCTGGCTTCGTCTTCCTGCTTGTCCTCCGGCA
>JACZST010000187.1 GCA_022574065.1 Acidobacteriota bacterium | reverse complement strand
AGACGGCACGCGTAGCAACACGCCGCCGCCACGATCCTCGACGTGGTCCTTTTTCAAACCAGCGCTCAGGTGGAGACTGTGAAACTCCACCCGAGCGGGTCCTCGTCGCCGGTCCGCTCGTACACTCGCTTGGCCTTGCCCATCTCGCTGCGCGGCACACTGCCCGGCTCGCCGACCATGACCGGGATCCGGAGTCGGACCGTTTCCATCAGCCGGCTCTCCAAGCGGGCGCCGATTGTCTCCGCATCAGCAGTGAGGGATGCGTCGGCCACCTCGACCCTCGCTTCCAACTCGGGGAGTTGGCCCCTTCGGTCGATCACGATGGCGTAATTGGGGCCCAGTGCGGGATCGCTCATCAGCACCGTCTCGATGGTGCGCGGGTACACGTTGATGCCGCGGATGATGAGCATGTCGTCGATGCGGCCCTCCAGCCTGCCGATACGCCTGCTGGTCCGACCACATGGGCAGTCGCCCCCAAGGATCCGGGTGATATCGCGGGTGCGATACCGGATGACCGGCTGGGCCTGCTTGGTCAGGGTGGTGAGCACCAACTCTCCAGGCTCACCGGTCGGCACCGGCTCCCCGGTCTCCGGGTCGACGATCTCGGGGTAGAAGTGGTCCTCGAACACGTGCATCCCACCCTTGTTCTCACGACACTCCACCGCAACGCCGGGGCCGATGACCTCGGACAGGCCGTAGATGTCGCAGGCGTCGTAACCCCCGCCCCACGCGGTCTCGAGTTTCTCGCGCAGACCCTCCGACCACGGTTCGGCCCCATGGATCCCCCACCGAAGCCTGATGTCTCCCTTGACGCCTGCGGCCTCGGCGCGTTCGGCGAGGATCAGCGCGAACGACGGAGTGCTGGCGAGCCCGGTCGCCATAGCGTCTGCCATCAACCCGACCTGGAACCCGGGGTTGCCACCGGACGCCGGCACCGCGGTCGCCCCGAGCTCCTCGACGCCGTAGTGCAAACCCAACCCCCCGGTGAACAGCCCGTACCCGTAGGCGATGTGCACGACGTCGTCGCTGGTTGCTCCCACCGCCGACAACGCCCTTGCGTTTACCTGGGCGAAGATCCGAATGTCGTCCGCGGTGTAGGCGACGATGATGGGCTTGCCCGACGTGCCAGACGAGGCATGGATCCGCACCACCTGGCTCATCGAGACGGCAAGCATGCCGTGGGGGTAGGTGGCCAGGAATTCATGTTTCTCGGTGAAGGGAAGGGCGATCAGATCGCCGATGGCCCTCACCTCGCCAACGTCGGCGAGCTTTGCGGACCAAAACGGCGACTCGACGCGTCGAAGCCGCCCGATCAGCTCGACCAATCGCCTGGACTGGAGCTCGGCAAGCGATGCGCTATCCAGCGTCTCGACTTCGTGCAGGTACACGGCAACCCCTCGAACAACCAGCGTGGCGATCAGAAGCTAGTGCGGAGCGCGGGAGCGAGCGCTACTCGACCTCGGTCAGGCGCCCAGCGCCTGACAGCTGGCGATGTGCCCGGTGGGTGGCCAGGGTTGCCACCACGGACTCGAGTTGTCGGCGAGCCAAGCTCCGGCGGCGATATTGGCTGCGCCGTTGTACGGGTGCGCGGTGAGGCCGTTGCCGTCCTCGAACCCGGCCGCGGCGGCTCGCGTGTTCCAGCCGGAAGGGGAATGTTGGAGGAGCCCCAGGAATCCTCCGCTCAGGTTCCGGGCCTGCGGATTCCCGCTCGACTCGACCTGGATCAGATCGAGCACGCATTCGACTCGCTCGGCCTGCCAGTACTTCGCAACGACCGAGCGCCAGGCCTCACGCGAGCGGCCGCCGGCGGCATCGGCGGGCCACATGGGTGAGCAGGCGCCGGTCACCGGGCAGTTGGTCTCTCGGGGGGGCGGCACGATCGGGTCGAGGTCGAGGGCGCGGGCCAGGAACGACGCCATCTGGTCACGACGGACATTATCGGTCGGGCAGTACCGATCGTTGGCAGGAGGATTGCACCCAGCAGTGACGCCTGCGGTCCCCAGCTTGTCGATGTCGCTCTCGAAGATGGACCCGTTGTCGTCGATGAACAAATCGCCACCACCGTCGTCGGTGTAGGCGAAGGCTCTCACCAGGAAGGCGGCCATCTGCCCCCTGGTCACCTTGCTGTCCGGGCAGAACTGGTCGTTTGCCGGCGGGTTGCACCCCTTGGTGATCCCTGCTGCCGCCAACCTGTTGATGTCGTTCTCAAAGACCGAGGCATCATCGTCGTGGTAGAAGTCGGTGCCGGTAGCGGGCAGATCTGCCGCCCTGACCAAGAAGGCGGCCATCTGCCCCCTGGTTACCGTGGTGGCGGGGCAGTACCTGTCGTTGGTCGGAGGATTGCACCCCGTGGTCACCCCGTCGGCGGCGATCGCCTCGATGTTGCCCTCGTGGAGGTTCCCGTCGTCGTCGACGAACGTCCCACCTGGCGGCAACCCGAAGGCGACCGCGATCCCGGCAACCACCGCGACGAGCGCGACCGCCCCAATCGCAACGGTGGCGCGCACCGGTAAACGAGAACTAACCAAGGCCTGGCCCGCGTGACATCACTTCGATGATCGCACAATCGACGATTTGCACCGACCCGGTCGCGTGCTCATGTATCGACATGGGCCGGATTTGCCTGAAGCCGACCGATGCAGCCGGGCTGCGAGTTTCTCGTTTTACGGAGGGGCGCACCGCGGTGGGGATGTCCACACTGATCCACAGCTAGCCGCCACCGGTGGTCGTGGTGGTCGTCGACGACGTCGTGGGCGGAGGCACCAGGGTCGTAGTAGTTGTCGACGACGTAGTGGTCGTCGGAGGCTCCGTCGTCGTCGTCGTCGTCGTCGTGGTCGTGGTCGTCGGAGGCTCCGTTGTAGTCGTGGTCGGAGGCTTTGTCGTAGTGGTTGTCGACTTGCCGGGAGGTTTCGGAGACGTCGTCACCGTCGTAGAGGTGGGAGGTTCGGTCACTGTGGTCGTCGATGTGGTCGTGGTGTCTTCTGGCAGGGTCGTTGTCGTCCTATCGGGGAAGTTTGGCGGAGGGTTTCCGCCGAATTTCGAGGTGAGTGCTTCGAGGCCGCCACTATTGAGGAACACCATTCCGCCACCGACGACGAGCACGAGCACAGCGAGTTGGCTGATCAAGGACATATTTCTGAACGAGGCAACAAGCCCGAATCTTCGACGCATTGGTGTCGCTCACTTTCCTGTGCGGTGTGGAGAGGTCGCGGCGCGTGGCCGCTCTCTTCCCTACCTGACCAGTGGGGCGGTTCTCAGACGATATTGTCGGCATTTGGTTCGCCATAGATAAGGGCTTTTGCTCACATGCGACACTGGAGGCGAACGGCGCTGGGACTTGTCTCCTGCCGATACTCAGCTGGTAGCCAGGTAGGAGCGAACCACCCGGCGGAAGGCCTCGTCCATCTCCGGGACGTCGCTGCGGAGGAACCTGTGCTCGTCGGGAGGACCGGTGACCGTTCGAACCAGCTCACGGCCGACCGGATATCCATACAACGTTTCCGCCATGGCAAGGAGAAACCAACCTGTCGCACCGGCGGCAACTGCGATTGCGATGGGCACAACGAGCCAAACCATCACTGTTCATCGTCACGCCGACCTCAGTCTTGACCTTGGACCGGCGATTTTCTTGGGTCGGTGCGGTCGAGCAGCAAACTCCGGTCGTGCGGCCGCAGTATACCGCTGTCATCTGTTCGAAACCCTTCCGCGGGATCGCGTCGAGTGCGATCTCCCTGGCGGAATCACGCTATGGATCGGCAAGCCGATGTCGATCCCGATAGCGTGGTGAGATGCCGACTGCATTTGTCACCGGCGCCAACGGGTTTGTTGGGGTCACCCTCGTCGAACAGCTTGTCGAAGCCGGATGGAACGTCACCGCCATGCACCGGCCCACCTCCGACATCGCCTACCTGCAACGGTTTCCAGCAACGCGGGTGGTGGCGACGCTTGAAGACGATGGCGGGTTGCGGGCTGCGATGCCGGAAGGCGTCGACGTCGTGTTCCATGTTGCCGGGAACCTGAGCTACTGGGCGCGACACCGTGAGCGGCAGACCCGCACCAACGTCGACGGCACCCGCAACGTCGTCGAAGCTGCCCTGGCCAACGGCGCCGGGCGGCTCGTCTACACCTCGAGCATCTCGGCATCGGCAATTCTCCGAAGCTGCTGTGTGATGGCGCTGGCCGAAATCGTGTGAAACTCAAACACCTGCGAGCGCGACAGAATT
>JACZST010000186.1 GCA_022574065.1 Acidobacteriota bacterium | reverse complement strand
CACCGGACCGACCCCGCGGTGACCGCTACGTGCGACGGTTCTCCCGGTGTTCTCCGGGGGCCATCCAGCCGGCGAGAACGGACTTCATGCCTTGCACCATCGCAGAGGCGGAGTCAGCATCGACTCGGGCGGTCGCCTGGGCCCCGATGTACATCGCGAACAGGATGGCCGCCCTCTCACCGGGGTTTCCTGAGACGATGGTTCCCGACTTTTCGGCGCGATCGAGTGAGGCCGTCATCGCCTCCTCGATATGCGCCCGGTAGTGGTTGATCCGAGTATCGACCGCCTCGGCTTCCCCCCCGGCCTCCGACATCGTGGTCACGACAAGGCATCCGGCTGATCCAAGGCGCGGCTCCTTGACGTGTTGGCCAAGCCGATCGATGAACACCTCCAGCGCTTCGAGGCCGTCGGCTCGGTCGAACAGGGGGGCGCAGCCGGCGTCGATACCCTCGTTGTATCGAGCCAGAACCGCGTCGAAGATGGCCGCCTTGTCGCCAAAGGTGTTGTAGAGGCTCGAAGACGACAGTCCGGTGCGCTCCATCATGTCGGACTGGGTCGTGTGGTCGTAACCCTTGTCCCAGAACAGATACATGAGCTTGTCGAGGGTCGCGTCCGGACTGAAACCCAAGGGTCTCCCGCGCGGTGTCTCGTCGTGTTTGGTCATACTCGTCTTTCTCCTGGCACACCAATCAACACCGTCGTATTCCGCCGTGTTCCTCGGCCGCCGGCCAAGGAATATTTATCTGAGTGGGAATACTCATAACATATCTGCGTTTTCCAACTCACAATACCCGGAGAGTCCGGGCCTTGGACGGAAGCGGCACAGCCGCTCGCCCGAGAGGAAGGGAAGGAATCAGCGATGACCCAAGCGGACCGGATGGAGGGGCACCGCTCGACCAGAGCGGGACGTCTCGCCACTCGAGTACATCGAGCATCAGACGGTGCTCTTTCCAATCAACGAAACTAAGGAGATTGACCATGGCACGAGAAATCAACGGTGAAGTCCTGATAGAGGCCTCGAAGGAGAGGGTGTGGGAATCCGTGGCTGATTTCGGCAACACCTATCTATGGAACCCGTCGGTTACGCACTCGCGCTCGACAAGCGACGCCCCGAGCGGCATTGGAGCCACCAGGCATTGCGACCTGACCATTTCGAAAGCCTCGATCGAGGAGCGAGTGGTGGATTGGGTCGAAAACGAGCAACTCCGTGTGGAGATCTTCGGTGGTCGCCGCACCCCACCTTTCAAGGAGGCTTGGGGCCGGTTCACTCTGGAGGAGGTCCCGGGTGGCACGCTCACGAAGCTGCAACTTCACTACGAGCTGAAGGGCGGCATCCTCGGCGGTCTCATCGACCGGTTGATGGTTCGTCGCCAGTATGGCAAGGGCTTGAAACTTGCGCTCGCTGGGCTCAAGTACCACGTCGAGACCGGAGATCTCGTTGAGAAGGGCACGCGGGTACCGGTGGATGAGGTGACACTCGCCATCGCCTAACTGACGAACACCGGCCCGCACCTTTTCTGCTGTTTTGGAGCTGCACGGGATTCCCGGGCTCGGTGCGGTCTATTTCACGGACCCCGACCATCCAAGCGGCGACCACTGCAAAGGTCTGAAGTGAAACCCGTAGAAGCTCACTGAGCATCCGGACGACAGGTGGGACGCTCATCAGGCCCATCAGACCACCAAACCCCCGGTATGTCCGGGGGGTTCGGCTTACTCGACTAGGTGGAGACGCGGTGACGGCCCCTCTCCGGGTGGGGTAGGGAGCCGCCCCGGTCACCGGATGGTGGACCGGCGACCGATTTGCAAAAACACTACACGCGGCGTCTTTCTCCCTTCCCTGACGTCGGGCCAGGTTCGGACGCGGCGACGGTGGCCCGCCCGCCACCGAGGGAGCCGTCACCGGTGAAACGACCACCGAAAGGGAATGGTGCGTCGGTGACCGCCTCGGAGCAAGAGACACCAGCGATGTCGCCGTAGCGCGCATTCATGCAGGCTGGGTGGAGCGCCGGCACCACCGCTCGGAGTCGGTTGAGGGGTGCTGCCGGGGAACCGTGTGCCCGGTTCCGATCGTCGTAGCGTGTGAGGGGAGCAGCCAAGTCGCAAGTCACAAGTCGGTGAGGTGACGTTTCCCAGATCCCAAGTCGTGGTTGGCCGGTGGCCGATAGCCGATAGGTGGTCGCCGGATCCCAGTTGCCAGTTCCCAGCAAGACGCTAGTTGAGGACTGACGACTGAGAAGTGACGACTTCAGCTACCAGCTAGCGTCCCACGGGTCACAGGCTGGCTGACGACTGGAGACTCTGTTCGATTTGCAGTTCGACGATATGTCGAAGCGGGGCATCTCTCGCTTGTATACCCAGAGAGGCTTCGATCCCGAAGAGACCGGCGCCTTGATCGACGCCCTCACCGGGTGACGGCGGTACGGTTCCGCGCATGATCAGCAAAACGCTGGACGTCGATGGTCCCGTGCGCATCGTCGATTACGGTGGCGAGGGGAGGCTCGTGCTGTTGCTCCACGGGCTCGCCGGCTCGGTGGCGAATTGGTCGGCGGTCGGTGGCGACCTGGCCGAGCACGGAAGGGTGATCGCCATAGACCTGCTCGGGTGTGGGGAGACACCACCTGCCGGGCGCGGCGTCTCTGTGGAAGACAACGCTCGGCTCGTTGACGGTTTGATCTCCGAGCTCGGTGCGTCATCGGCGACCCTGGTAGGGAACTCCATGGGAGGGCTGGTGGCAATGATTACCGCCGCCGACTCGCCGAGCTCGGTCGACCGGCTGGTCCTGGTGGACCCCGTGCTACCGATCGACCGGAGCTCGCCGGTGGATCCGGAGGTTCTCATCAAGCTCCTCAGCCCCCTCATCCCCGTGTTCGGTCCGCTCGGTGTGCGCCTGTACCGGGCCACAACGACGCCGCGGCAAGCCGTCGATGAGGCACTTCGGATGAACTGCGTCGATGTCGACACCATCCCCGAAACGGCCAGAGAGGCAATCGTCGAAAACGCCATAGACAGGCGCGGAGACGAATGGGCGGTTCGAGCCTTCATCGATGCGGATCGGTCGGTTGCCGGCTATGCGCTGCGGCCGTCCCGCCTGCGACGTCTGATGCACCGGGTCTCGCAGCCAACCCTGCTCATCCATGGCTCGGAGGATCGGCTGGTCGCGGCCGGATCGGCACGCTGGGCAGCCGCGCAGCGTCCGGATTGGGACTACGTCGAGCTCGACGGAGTGGGACACCTTCCCATGCTGGAGGCTCCCGATGCTTTCGTCGACGTCGTCAGCGGATGGCTATCGGAGCGATGAGCTTCGACTTCGCCGAGATCTACCGCTCGACCCGCCTGGGTTTGCTCACCCTCGCTGCCGATCTGTCCGACGCCGAGTGGATGACCCTGGCTCCTGCCACACCCGAGTGGACGGTGAAGGATCTGTACGGCCACCTCACAGGAGTTGCCGCCGACCTGCTCGCCGACAACCTGGAGATCGTCGGTTCCGACGAGTGGACCGCGCTTCAGGTTGCAGCACGCGCCGACCACTCTCCACAGGAGGTCTGTGCCGAATGGAAAGCGGTTGGCCCCGAGGTGGAGGGGCGTCTCGCCGCTATCGGATCGCCGCTGTCCTCGATGGTCATCGACGTCTGGCACCACGAACAGGACGTGCGCAACGCGGTGGATCGCACCGCCAACCGGAGCGGCGAGGGCCTTCGCCTCAGCCTGAGGGCGGGGAAGGCGATCGGCCCCAAGATGGAGCAGGCGGGCCTCGCCGCCCTCCACCTTCACACCGACGGTTACGACAGGGTATTCGGAATTGGCAACGCCGAGGTCACGGTGTCCGGCAATCCTTATGAGATGGCCAGGGCGTTGATGGGACGCCGATCGTTCCAGCAGATCCGGCAATTCGACTGGACCGGAGATCCCGAGCCCTATCTGCCGATCTTCAGCATCTTCCCACCAAGGTCGGACGCCCTCGTCGAGTGATCAGCCGGAGATTCGGTGCAGCAGCAACACCGGCCTCTCCCGATAGACCACCTCGAACTCGTCCGACGCGATCAGATCTGCGACGACGCGCTCATCGATCCCATCCCGGACGAGCACCCACTCCACCGTGGCAGGATCGGGAAGGGGCAGGCCAGGTGCCGAGTAGTTGTGCCGTTGCCATGGATTGGGGAATTGGTACACGACACGACGGTGGGTGAGATGAGGGACGTACGTCTTCCAGGCCGACACCGTGGCATCCGGCGGGATCAGCGCGATCGCTGCTCTGGCA
>JACZST010000185.1 GCA_022574065.1 Acidobacteriota bacterium | reverse complement strand
GTCAGTCTCACCATCGCTCCCAACGACCCCGAACCACACCAGCGGTCCCTCGACTTCGCCTTCCGGAGAGCCGAAGCAGCAGTCGAGACCGCCCGCGGCGGAAAGCACACCAAAAAGGCGGAACTCGACTCGCTGGACCGCCAACTCACCGAACTCAACGAGGGCCACGTCCCCATCCACGCTTTGGTGACGGTCTCCGTCTCCGGCGCCGACAGTGATGAGATCGAGGACCTGACCGGGACCGTCCGATCCAACGCTGTCGCCGGGTCGTCACGACTTGCCGTGTTGGGCGGTAACCAGCGGCGGGCGCTCTCATGGGTGCTGCCGTTGTGCCGTGGTCTTGACAGGGGAGTGGACGGATGATCGGCGTTTCGACCACCACCGCTCAGTTGCGCGGCGCCATACCCTGGGAGTCGCCTCGGCCCCTGGGCCTGGCGCGAGTTCCGGTAGGCATCGACGTCCACACCGGTTCGGCGTTCTGTTTTGACCCCTTCCAGGCCTACCAGCGGGGCATCGTCACCGACCCGGTGATGCTGGTCCTCGGCTCCAAAGGCTCGGGCAAGTCGACGCTGGTGAAGAGTCTGGCGGTGCGGATGGCGGCACACGGCTACCTGATTCGACACATCGATCCCAAAGGTGAAGGCCACCCGCTGGCTTCCTACTTCGGGGTCGACCCGGTGCGACCGGGTCGGGTGATCATCAACCCCTTCGACGGACTCTCACCCAACGACCGGGGACGAATGGGCATCGCCCTGGTGGGTGCCGCCCTGAACCGGGCTCTCACCCCGGTAGAAGCCGCCGCCGTAACCGCAGCTGCGGCCCACAGCGAGCACCTCAATCTCGAACTCCTCGCCGAGCGTCTCGCCGCGCCGGGCGATCTGCATAGTCCCCTTGTCATCACGGAACGAGACGTACGAGATCTCATCGCCGGGTTGCACACCCTCGGCTCGTCGGTCGCCGGTCGGATGATGTTCGGCGACTCAACGGTCACCGTCGACGCCGCCACTCCTTATCTGGGTGTCGACCTCTCCGGCCACGACGACGACACCCTCCGTGTTCTCATGGTCGCCGTTACCGGTTGGATCACCGGGCTGTGGGGCACCGATCGGCTTCGACCCAAGGTGGTGATCTTGGACGAGTTCTGGAGGCTGTTCACCGATCGAGCTACCGCCGAGTGGGCCAAACACGCCTTCAAGATGAGCCGCGAACACGGCGCCTCCTACATCGCCGTCCTCCAACACCTCGGCGACCTCCGATCCGTCGACGAGGACACCCGGGCCATTGCCTACGGGCTGCTCGCCGACTCCGAAACCCGCATCGTCTACCGCCAGCCTCCCGACCAGGCGGCGGCCCTCGGTGAACTCATCGGACTGACCACAGAAGAGATTTCTATCGTGCAGCGGCTTGTGCCTGGTCAAGCCCTCTGGCGGGTAGGAGGCCGGTCGACAGTGGTTGAACACATCGTCACCGACATTGAGCGGCCTCTCATCGACACCAACGCCGCCATGGGAGGCATCGATGCTCGGTAGACCGTCGAACGGTCATCTCGCCCAGTCACCACTTGAGATCGTCGCCATCCCGATTGTCGTCGGTGGGGTCGGTGGCGTCGGGCTCCTGTGGGGAACAGGTGTCGTCATCGGGTCGATCCTCGGATCCAGCCTGCCCGGATCGCCTGGGGAGAGTGTGCTCGCCATGCTCGGTTCCTTTCCCGACGTAGGCGCTGCCTGGGAGCCGGACATCCCCAGCCTTCTCGTCTGGGTCGTAACGACCGTCTTGATCGGGTTGGCTGCTCCTCTCATCTGGAAACTTGCCCAGGTCGGCAGGCTCACCGAGGAAGGAGCGCAATGGGCCACCTCTCATGATCTTCGCCGGGCAGGGTTGCTCATTGCCGACCGGTCGCTGGCCCACGCTGTACCCGAGCGCCCGGAGGCGACCGATGCGAGCTAACCAGGCGGTTGAGCGGCGTGGTCGAATCGTCATCGGGCGCACAGGTCGGCGTCTTGTCGCAGCCAAACAACGCGAATCGGTGCTGGTCTTCGGGCCGCCGGGCTCCGGCAAGACCTCGGCCTTCGCCATCCCCAACATTCTCGAATGGGACGGACCCGCGGTGGTGTGTTCGGTCACCTCCGAGATCCTCCGCACAACCATCCAGGTTCGCTCCAGCCACGGACGGATGGCCTGGGTCTACGACCCAGCGGGTTCAGTCGCCGACGTCCTTCGCGCCGGGTGGGACCCGATCCCCCAGTGTGTCGACTTCCAGAAGGCCACCCGGCTCGCCCACCACCTGGTTTCGCTCTCCGACCTGATGAGCGTCACCCAAGGCGACTTCTGGCAGTCGGCCGCCTCCGACCTCCTCGGACCGCTGCTCCACGCAGCAGCCATCGGTCGCCGCAGCATCGAGGACGTGATGGGATGGCTGTCCGATCCCCGCAGCTCCCAGGCCGCCGGTCCCGGCGGCGCTTCCACCACCGCCTTCGGCACTCCGCTGGCGATCCTCGACGGGGCTCACAGCCACGACGCTCAGATCGCCGCCCGCACCCTGCGGGGCGCCACCGTGGGCACCGCAGCCGAGACCATGCTCTCGTTCGCCACCACGGCCCGGGTCGCCCTGAAAGTGTTCTCCACCAGAGCGGGCATTCAGTCGACCCGTCAGCAGCCGGCGATCGATTTCGATCAATTACTCGACTCTTCCGACACCCTCTACATCGTCGGCACCGAAGACGTCCAAGACGAGCTACGGCCCATATTTGTCGGTCTTATCGATGCGCTCATCATCCGGGTCGGGGAGCGCATCCAGCAAGAACAACGGGCCGAGAAGCCGTTGTTGCTGTTGCTCGACGAGGCCGCCAACTCGGCTCCGCTCACCAAGCTGCCCCAATACGCCGCCACCCTCCGCTCCCGCGACGTCCAGTTCGTCACCATCTTCCAGGACTACGGACAGGTCGTCCGACGGTGGGGGAGAGACAACGCCAGATCCGTCCTCAACAACCATGTCGCCCGTGTGTTGCTACCCGGTATGGCCGACCCCGACCTTCTCGAGATCTTCTCCAACCTCGTCGGCGAACGCCATGCTGTCAGCACCACCGTGTCGCAGGGCACGGCCGGCCCGTCCAGCTCGGAAACCCACAAGTGGGAGCGGCTGGCCCCGGTCAACGAGCTGCGAACACTTCCCGCCGGCCATGCCGTGCTCATCCACGATAACACCCCGCCAGCGAAGGTCTGGCTGCGCCCCTATTACAGAAAGCGCCAATGGCGCGCGCAGAAAACGGAAGCTCCCCGCATCCCGTGACCGGTACACGAGTGTGTGTCTTGACGCCAGCGACGCCGACCCACGGCTTTGTCAAGGAGAGTGGGCCGGCGCTCGGTGATGGGTCTCTCGCATCCTGATGGCGACGAGAGTGCCCGAGGCGGCGGTGAGGAGGGCGACCGTCCAGATGGCGGCCTGCGGATCGATGAGGTCGGCGATGATGCCGGTGAGGAGGGCACCGACAGCAAACCCGGCGTCGCGCCATAGGCGATACACGCCAACGGCGGATGCTCGCCAGAGGGGGTGGGCGACGTCACCGACGGCAGCAAGAAGCGTCGGATACACAAGGGCGGTCCCTATCCCGAGCAGGGCCATCGCTGCCGCCCACATCGCGAATTCTTCTCCGATGGCGATGAGTCCAATGGCTACTGCCTGGGTCCACATGCCGGCAACGATGAGACGTTTTCGGCCAACACGGTCGGACCAGGCACCGGTAGCGAGTTGCCCGAGACCCCACACTGCCGGGTAGATGGCTGCGAGTATCCCGATGCGGCCGATCGAGATGCCAGCGGCGGCGAAGACCAACGGCAGCAAGCCCCATGCCATACCGTCATTGAGGTTGTTGACGAGGCCCGCCTGGCTGGCCGCCGACAGAGACGGCTCTTTGAAGCTCGTCTCGGTGAACACTTCCCTGGTCGAAAGGTCATCGCGCACATCTTCAGGCGCCTCGTGGTTGGCTGCTTCATGGTGGGCGAACTGACGCGTTTCGCGCACCGCAAGCGTCGACAACCCAAGACCGAGCGCCGCGTAGGCAATCCCGAGGTAAAAGGGTTCGGGTCTCAGCCCGGCCTGGGCTGCGATGAACCCGGTCAGGAGTGCAGTCACGGCCACCGCTAGGTACCCGGCGGCCTCGTTGAGTCCCATTGCCAGACCGCGTTGTTTGGGTCCGGCGAGGTCGATCTTCATGATCACGGTCATCGACCAGGTGAGGCCCTGGTTGACCCCTAGCAGCACGTTGGCGAACACC
>JACZST010000184.1 GCA_022574065.1 Acidobacteriota bacterium | reverse complement strand
ATCCGGGTGGCGGCGTGTCGATCCAGCCGCCGGGTTCCGTCCCGGTTGAGGAAGAGTGGGCCCTCATCGCGCTCCCCAACACACAGGTCGATGGCACGGGCGGTACGAGGGGCCATCGGGATGGTGACGATCTTGCCGCCCTTCCTGGTGATGATGAGGGTGCGGTGACCGCGTTCGACACCGAGGTGTTCAATATCAGCGTTGAGGGCCTCGGAGATCCGGAGCCCGTTCAATGCCAACAGACACGCCAACCCGTGGTCGCGCCCGCCGGCGAGACCGGCTTGGACCAGGAACATGCCCAGTTCGTTGCGATCCAACCCGACCGCTTTGGACTCGTAGTCGACCCGGGGACGGCGCACATGTGTCGCTGGGGACACCTCCAGGAGTTGCTCTTCGACGCAGTACCGGTAGAACCCGGCAATCGTGGACAGCCGCCGCGCCACTGTGGCCCGAGCTTTGCCCTCCTCTTCGAGCCAGCGGGCGAACAGCTCGATGTGAGCCCGTTTCACCGCGAAGACCCCGAGGTCATGCGAGACACACCAACGCAGCCATTGCCGCAGGTCCAGGCTGTACGCCTCCCGTGTCGTATCGCCGTAGCCGACCAAGAATCCGGCCATTGCTTGGCGTACCGCGAATGAGTCGAAGTCGGGTTCGATCAACGCCGGAACGAATCTAGTTTCTGTTGTTGTCATGGTTCCTCCTCCCGCCGAGAAAGAGCCCACCTGCACGTGGCCACACCACCCCACCCCCGACAGAACCACAAACCCGGGCGTAGATCTTCTCGAAGAAAACCGCACACGTAAGTGCCGATCACGAGCGTTGGCGAACGCGGGCGATATCACCCGTAACTGATGTTCTGGGCGTGTCCGAGTCACTCGTCGAGAGCTACAGGTGCTCCGGCGAGTATCCACAAGAAGTGTTCTTGGAGGCCTTTGGGGTCCGGCACACTTGAGCCTACGAGGACCGGAGATCCGGCCGGATCCAGGACGATGCGACCGAGATCCTGACTCGGCTTCGAGACCACGTACCGGTTAGCGCCTCCGATGTGACGAGGTCCTTGCCGGTAGTCGCGATGGCGGCGAGCTCGTCCACAGGTCGCGCGAACCCCTGCAGTCTCCGATGACTGGGCGCGCGCTTCTCGCTTCGTGCGATGTGGCCGCGTAGCAGATCTGAGCCAGGGGAGACCAGCTGGGCGGTTTTGCCCGCGGAGCAGTGTTCGCGCCAGCTGGGCGATCGTCTCGCGCGTCTGGCGAAGCGAGAGGCCGTACTCGCACCGGAGCTTCGACGGCTAACGAGCGGTGCGGATCCTCAGAAAGGACGGCCGTCGGGCTCTGTCATCCTGATTCACGACGGTGCTTCGTAGCTTGCCACCATTGGTCGACGTACTCCGCAAACCCCGCGGCAGCATTTGCGATCCCGTCATCAGGAACGGTGGCGATGCGAAACAGATGGTCCCAATCGCCATCGATCACTAGCTCTGCGATCCAGTGATCCTCCGGGTCCCCCCGATGATTGCGCCATCGCCAACGAATGCAGTCAGCCCAGGTCGTCGACCCAGGCCGAGAACCCTTCCGGCACGTGCGGGCCGCGCGCCTTGAACTGACCGGTGACCCGGGCCCCACGATCCTTCATGGCCTGTGCCATCTTGGGGAGCATCTTGCCGGCCGACGTCTTGTAGGTGCAGAACACCGCGGCCGGCTTGCCCTCGAGCGATAGCGTCTCGATGAACTCCATGGTTGCCTTGGTCGCGTGCTGGAGGATGAAGAACAGACCTTCGGTCCAACTGCCGACGCACACCGCCTCGGCACTGGATACGTCCGACGAATCGGCGGCCTGGACCGGCACAACGCTGCAGTCATGACCTTTGCTGGTGGCCAGCTCAGCCATCATCTCGGCGGCGGCCTTTGTTGTTCCAGTTCGACTGTCGTACACGATGGCTAGACGCATCAGATCCTCCCCGAAACGCTAACGCTCAAAGACCACTCGGAATCGCACGGACTCGTCCGTTGCTTGCATTGTAAGCGCCGCACCCGGGTCCGACCCAGAGACGAGAAGCTCCACTAGGTGAAACGAGCGAGACGCCCCTGTTCCGATGGCGCCCCGAACCCAACTCCGCAACGTTGGCTCCCCTGACGGGCGGCCGAGGCTGCATCGCCAAACCCGTCGATTTCGTAACCCTGGGCCGGCCGAACGGCCAAGGCGGGACGCACGCCGAGGTGAGGATCCCGAGCGGTTGGGCGCCATGCTGAGGGGCGCAACACGATGAGTGGGGTTGCAGCCAGCGGTCATCCCTCTGAGTTCATGTCGACGAGCCGGACGGTTTCATCGTTTTCTACGCCGGCGCCGCACAGGCGAAGGGCGCGGTAGGCGACGGGTCCGGTGTCGAAGGCGTCGTTCCGGTACCAGTGAAGGTAAGTCGAGCACCCTCGCCGGAATCGACCGCCTCGTCCCCGAGCCAGGACGACTGATGATCCTCGCCGTTGTGAAACGAGTCGACGAAGCCGACTTCCTCTTCCTCATGGACCAGACCGAACTCCCCAAAGGCAACCTGTCCTCGCACCTGGCCAAGCTGGAATCCGCCGGCTACGTCGACGTGGAGAAGACCTTCGTCGACAAGATCCCCTGAACGCTGTACCGCCTCACACCCCGGGGCGAAGCTGCCCTCGGCAGATACCGCGGGCATATGTCCGGAGTGCTCAAGGACCTGGAACCCTGACGCGACGTCGCAGGGCCGTCCCCAGCGACCAGCCAGACTGCCCAGGCCCGTCGGCACGAATCATCAGCCTCAGCAGAGCGCACAGAATGACGCGCCGTAGCCCACCCGTCCTCCACTGAGAGCGTCCAGGAACCGGCATATCAAGCCATAGGAACGGCCGGCGGCGTCACCCTCGGGTCACATCACGGCCCGATGCCCCAACGTGTGCGAATGTTCCTGGAGGGACTAGCCCGCCAACCGGGGGATGCTATTTCTATGGTGGCGACCCCTGTCGGCCGCCTGGTTCTCAATCAAGGTGAACTGATGGGACCCGAACCGGCGACCTCTTGACTGCCAGACCGGATCAGGGTGTTTCGCTGACCTGGCAGATTCGTCAACAGAGCGTCAACTGAGCTGCAAGCGCTCTGACGATCTCGTCTGCGGTTGACTCACTGCTGGCCTCGGCCTCAGCGCTGCCCCACGGGTCTGGGTGTCCGCCTCGAAACCGCCGGGAGGATCGTCGTTACAGGTTGCCCATCCGTTCGGTGTAGGCGGGGATGAAGTGCAGATCGAGACCGATCGCTTGGATCTTCCCGAAGTGACGCAGCCGGTATATGACGTCGTCACGAGCCACGGCCCATCTGCCCGCATCCGGTACAAAGGTGCCGGCTTCATTGAAGTACATGCGCCGACCGATGTGGCGGTAGCCCAGGGTGAGGAACGGCACCCGGGTGACGAGATCAATGTGATTGACAAAGCGGAACGTTGCGTTACCCAACCGTTCGTCGTAGGCGCGCTGAAAATCGGTCTTCCCGATGCGGGGCTGCCCGAACGTGTAGACCGCGTTAACGGTGACGTTGGCTTCGGTGAGCCGCGCTGCCGCCAGCGTCGCCAGAGCAGCGCCAAGGCTGTGGCCGGTGACAACCACCGGCAGGCCTGCTCCCACGATGTCGAGCTCCATGTCGTCCCACACTTCGGTTAGTGCTCGGTGGTGGCCCGAGTGGACGGAGCCACCCAGCTCACCCGGTTCCGCTGTGAACTCTGCGTTGCGGATCCAGTCGATCGGCTGGGCTTCGCTGCCACGGAAGGCGACCAGCGTCCGCGTGCCGTCGGTACAGGTGAACGCCTGGGTGCTTTGCTGCTTGGTATAGAACCTCGACCACGTCAAGCCTTTGGTCTCGACTGCCTGTTGAGCGTTCGCCTCCTCTTTATATGCGTAACGGCTCAGGTCCCAGTGCAGCTTGGCATCGGCAATGTCGAGCGGTGGCATCTCGCTCTCCGTGGCTCGGTGGCTATAGCTTGATGCTACGCGATCGAATCGTACCGCAGCGCGCCGATGTGGTGGAGTGATCAGCCCAACCCGCCCACTAGGTCCGCGGACTATCGCGGCGACTTCTTCGCCCTGATGCGGTTTCTCAACATCCGGCGGGGAATCCACACGCCGCTTCGGCGCGGAACGTGTCGACCGATCCTGCTCGACGAAGAGCGAAAGCTGCTGGCTCTTTCGCGCTCGCTCCCCGGCGATGAGATCATCCTGTTGATGAACTACGGAAATACCAAGCAAAAGGTCAAGCTCACCGTCGGCCGGCCGGGC
>JACZST010000183.1 GCA_022574065.1 Acidobacteriota bacterium | reverse complement strand
CGCAGCGATGCGCGAGCTCCAGAAGCCCGTGCGGGGGTATCGTGATCGGATGCGCAGAAAGACAAAGATCGTTGCGACCCTCGGGCCTGCTGTGGACTCCGAGCAAGGAATTCGGGAGCTGATCGAGGCCGGGGTCAACGTAGCTCGGTTCAACTTCTCTCACGGCGATCACGACGACCACAGCAGGCGGTTCGCCTGGGTCAAGGAGACGGCCGACGAGCTCGGCCTGCCAATCGCCACGCTTCAGGACATCCAGGGCCCAAAGATCAGGGTCGGCACCTTTCCCGGTGGCCGGGTCGAGCTCGAAACCAACTCGACGGTGTCACTCGTTTCCGGCGAGGGCGAGGGAGATGCCCAAACGCTCCACGTCGCCTACCTCGACTCGGTCGACTTGGAGCCAGGGGCGCGGGTCCTGTGCTCCGACGGTGTGATCGCTCTCGAGGTGGTCGCCGTCGGCACCCACGGAACCGAAGCACGGGTGATCCAGGGGGGAGAACTGTTGGACCACAAGGGAGCGGCGTTTCCGGGATCAACAACGACGACACCGATCATCACCCCCAAGGATGAAGATGACCTCCGGTTCGGGCAGGAGCTCGGCTTCGATTTCGTAGCGGCATCCTTCATCTCCTCTGCGGACGACATCCGAAAGATCCGGCAACATGTGGGGGAGACGCCGATCATCGCCAAGATCGAGTCGGCGCTCGGCTATCAGAACCTCGATGACATTCTCACCGTCGCCGACGGGGTGATGGTGGCGCGTGGCGATCTTGGCGTCGAGCTCAGCCTGGAGAGCATCCCCCGAGCGCAAAGCGAGATCTTGAAAAAGACGAACAACGCGGGAAAGATCTCGATCACCGCCACCGAGATGCTCGAGTCGATGATCAGGAGCCCGCGCCCGACACGGGCCGAGGTGACCGATGTTTACCGATCCGTCCTCGAGGACACGGACGCCGTGATGTTGTCGGCAGAGACCGCCATCGGCGACTACCCGGCTCGTGCGGTCATGGCGATGGACGTGATCTGTCGCGAGGCCGAAGCGAGCCCGGATTTTGGCAGGGACCCGGGGGCATCCAACCTTGCCGACCGCGCCCCGTTTGCATCTGCCGTTGCCCAGGCCTCCGTCGACACCTCGAACCGGCTGGGGGTGGGCACCATCGTCGCCTTTACCGAAACCGGTTCGACGGCGAGGTTGCTCTCCAAATACCGGCCCCGCGCCGATGTCTACGCCTACACCACGCACGATGGGACCTATCGGCGGATGGCTTTGTATGGAGGGATCACGCCCCTGCCGTCGAGGGCCCACCAATCGACCGACGACATGCTCAGCTTCACCGAGAAGGACCTGCTGGAGCGTGGCATCGTCACCCAGGGCGAAGCGGTCATCATGGTGGCCGGCACCCCGCCCAACATCCGCGCCACCACCAACCTGATGAAGTTACATCGAGTGGGCGCCACAACATCCGGGCTGCCCGAGCACTAGTTCGTCGAACGCTCGATCAACACAACTCATGTCAAACGCCCTCGCCCTCTCCTTCGCCCTCGCCTTCGCCTTCGCCCTCGCCTTCGCCTTCGCCTTCGCCCTCTCCTTCGCCCCCACTGTCGTAGACGCCGACCGTCAGTGTCACGGTTCCTCCCACCGGAACCCACTGTCCGGCTCCCGGCTCTGCCTCGATGACGATGTCGTGTGCTGCCGGATCCGTGACCGCGACCTCAAGGCGAATGACCACGAAGCCGAGCTCGGCGAGGGTGGCCAGGGCCTCGCCATAGGCCCGGCCTGCCACCGAGGGGATCTGGATCGGGCAGTTGACCGGCTCCCCGCTGACCATGCAGCGGTGCACGGTGATCTCTTCGTTCTGCACGCTGTATCGCCAGAAGAACGGCTCCCGCACCACTTTCCCGTCTGGATAGGAGAGGACTCTCGTCGAGGTAACGGTGAACCCGTCCCTGCCGCTGACCGTCCGTCTCTCCTGGCCGGGGGCGAGATCGAAGAATTCCCCGCCTCCGGACTCGACGTCGGCGACGTACACCGTCTCGTACTCCCTGACGTTGCCGCGTTCCGACAGCTCGGCGTCGCAAGAAAGGCCGCCGTTGTTGCCATAGATGCGCACCGTGATTGTGCTGTTGGTGTACGACGTCCTGACCACGAAGGGTGCCTCTGAGTGGTTGCCGATCTTCACATCGGGGTTGGGGAAGCCGAGGGTGGCTTCCCGGCCCTCGGGGTAGCGGGTGAAGTACAGCGAATGCGGCCGATGGTCGACGTCCTCGTAGCAGGCGAAGAACCCTGCGTTGTACATCGTGGTGGCGAACTGGCTGACCCCGCCTCCGATGTTCGCCGGGTGCCCCTCGCAGATGATGGCGCCGGCGACGATGGCGCAGTCTTCTAGATACCCCTTTTCCTCGGTGCGTTGACCGGCGAGCTCATTGATCGAGAACACCTCACCGGGGAGAGTGACGGCGTTGTCGACGGCGTCTGCGATGAGATGGATGTTGTGCACCCGGTTTGTGCCGGGGGTGTTCGTCGTGAACTTGCTCACCAGGTGTAGCGGCCCGTACGCCTCGGCGTCCGCTGTAGAGAAAGACGGCGGATCGGCGTCGGCCACAGGAAACGGCCCCGCACCCGACCCGAGCCCTGCCGCGAGCAAGGCGTCGGCGACGGCTTCTGCGTCGAGTTTCGTTCCAAACCGGGATGGGACGATCCTCACCGTGTCCGTCTCGATGTTCACGGCATATGACGCCTCCACCGGAGGGAGTTCGAATGACGCGCGATGCGGGTCGAGGAGCTCGATGATCACGTCCTGGTCAAGGGTGACGACAATCTCCGCCGGCGAGTCGTGAACCTCGGTGCCGATGGCTCTGGCGATGTCCACAGCCAGGAACGTCACCGAGAACTTGATTTCGCTGTTGGTCAGGGTGACATCCGAGTCGATCGCCCTGCGAACCAGGGCAGCGGCAGCATCGACGTCGGAGTCGGTGATAACGGGGACCGAGGACACCACAGGGAGAACCGTCAGCGTCCGATCCAGGGTGGTGACGCTGTCGAACAGCAGCGCCGCGCTGAGGGACTCGTCCAGCTTCTGGCCGGCTTTGGGATATTGAGAGACCACCTCGCCGTCGACCACTTCGACCGAGCCTTCGAACGCCGGATTGGCGATTGCCGAGGTTTCCCAGGCGCTGAGCAGGTCGTCCACTGCCTCGTCGTCGACGGTGGCCGGCAGGGGAATGACGATCGGGTCAGAAAACCCCCCGAGCCATGACCAGAAACGAGAGAACAAACCGCCGTCGCGTCGTTGCGCCATTGCCTCCGTTACGGCCGCCTCCTCGTCGATCTCGAGCTCGGTCGAGGAGGGCACGAGCTGGAAGGTCCTCTGGTTGACCATGAACTCCGCCGGTGTGGTTCTCAGCTCGTGCTCATAGGCCTGCAGGGTGAGGATGGCGTCGTCATCGGCGCCAGCACCGATAGCTACTATACTCACAAAGCCTGGTTCGAATCGGATCCCCGGCTCAAGGAGATAAACTATCCTGTCCTCGCGGACACATCCCAGCAAGTGTGCAAAGAGTTCAATGTGTTATTGAAGGACGGGGCGGCATTGCGGGGCACCTTTATAATCGATCCCGATGGCATAGTGCGACATATCACCGTAAACGAACTGGATGTTGGGCGCAATGTTGACGAGACATTGCGGGTCCTTCAGGCATTGCGCATCGGTGAGCTCTGCCCTGTGGGATGGAAGCCCGGTCAATCAACCCTCACAAGCTACGACGAGTGGTTGGCCAAGGCTCTGCCTCGCCTATCGAAAGAGGTTTTGGTGAAGACAACGGAGGAGCTACAGACCGTCACTTTCTCTGCCGGTGAGATCGTGATTGAGCAGGGCGATGACCCTGATCACTTCTATATTGTTGTGAGTGGGGAAGTCGAGGTGATCCACCGCGACTCAAGCGGAGAGGAGAAGATTCTGGCGACGCTTCAGTCAGGTGACTTTTTCGGTGAGATCGGTCTGCTTACCGAAGCTCGACGGATGGCAACGGTGCGCGCCAAGACCGATCTAGAAGTGCTGACCAGGGACTGGGAAATGTTCAAGAAAGTGGTGAAAACCTCTGAGGCCACGGCAGCGGACTTTGCAGAAATCATCCGTGAAAGGCTGGCAAAAGCTTAACCAGGTGCGCTGTATTTTCTCGTTATCCCGTCTCAGGCGACGGGATAGCCTTTGAGTTTTCGGGTTTATTCAGGTTTGGGAAAGGGAGTAACGATCCTGGAGCGAAGGGGTCCGACTGTATACGCGCAACCTTTGAAGCCGATGCCACCGCTTGGC
>JACZST010000182.1 GCA_022574065.1 Acidobacteriota bacterium | reverse complement strand
TCGTCCTGGGCACGGTCGGGGGTGCGCTCGCGGCGCTGAACCCCTCCGCGCTCCTGGTCGCCCTCGTGTTTGTCCCTTTCTTCATGGCAAAGTCCGGGCACGAGGAGGATCTGTTGATGGAACGGTTCCCCGAGTACCGCGAATACCGCTCCACAGTCCCGTACCGCCTGATCCCCTTTGTTCTTTAGGGAATACGCATTGCGTATTGCGTATTACGTATTACGTGGGAGACGGGTGTGATGCAGCTCCCGCGAGGCAAGAACGATGGGGATGAATTGTGGCTAAGGCAATTTGGAACGGGACGGTCATCGCAGAGAGCGATGACACCATCGTCGTCGAAGGCAATCATTACTTCCCACCCGAATCGGTGAACCAGGACTACCTGGCAGAGAGCACGGCCCACACCGTCTGCCCGTGGAAGGGTCTCGCCTCGTACTACGACGTGGCGGTCGACGGTGACGTGAACCCCGCAGCCGCCTGGTATTACCCGACCCCGAGCCAGGCAGCGGAGCAGATCACCGGCTACGTCGCCTTCTGGCGCGGTGTTCACGTCGAGAGCTGAAGGTTGTCGGCTCGTATCTCGGGCACGTCCCTGTTGCGTGAGTTTCTGGGCACTACGTAATACGTGAGATAGGCTGGTTTCCCCTCTGGGAGGCGCATGTACCCACTCAGGATCGTTGAAACCGAGCGCGACGGTTTCGACCAAACGGTTGTCGAGCTATGGCGAGAAGACGAGTTCGTTGGCATGGTCTTCTGGGATGGGTCGGTACCGGTGGTCCAGATCTACCCGGCCGGCGACGATGTTCACGATCTCGAGTTGAACGATCTCGTCCGGGTGCTCGACACGGCGCAGCGGATCGTGGACCCGCTTGCATTCGACGAGGTCGAGGGCTTCGTCGATCTCGGCGGCACGGGCGACGACTGGGACGACGAGGATCCGACCACGACCACTCTCGTCACCGAATTCGACCCACAAGCCATCCATCGATCCGAAGACGGCGAGGGTTTCTTCCCGGTCGCAGTCGCCGCGGCGTTCATCCGCAAGTGTGAGGACCTTGGGCTGGCGGTCGTCGAGATGGAAGGGTTCGATCTGGTTCGGGGCCGGCTGAAGGGCCGTCCCGGCTTGGAGCTCATGGCCCGCCCACAGGAGGCGGCGTCGTTTGCCGAATTCCGCAGCCAGGCCAACGACACCGCCGCTTCCACCCTGGCCAAATGGCCGAGTCGTCAGTCGATGGTCATCGCCTTCGTGATTCAACAGCCCGACGGCGAGACGGTGGTGGTCTAGTACCAAGTGCCAGCAGATTTGGCGAGTCAGACCGATCCTTGCTCGCGACTCGCGACTTTCCCAACAGGTACCCTGCTGCCAGAGCGCTTTGACCGAAAGGAGCTCCTTACTTGCCAACGTATCGAGCCGACCTGCAAGCGATTCCCAAGTACAGCCCGGGTAAGCCCATCGCCGAGGTCTCGCGCGAGCTCGGTATCACCAACATCGCCAAGCTGGCATCCAACGAATCGCCCACCGAGCCCTTCCCCGAGGTTGTAGACGCGATCTCCGCCGCTGCTACCGATGTGAACCGCTATCCCGAAAACTCCGGGTACTACCTGGTCAACGCCCTCGCCGAGCGGCACGGCGTCGATCCATTGCAGGTATGGCTCGGCGCCGGTTCGACCCAGCTCCTCGGTTGCATCGCCTTGTCGGTAGGAGGACCGGGAACCAGCGCGCTATACGCTCGCCCGTCTTTCGTCATGTACGCCATCGCCTCTCTGGTCGCGGGGACCGAGCCGATCGAGGTGCCGCTCGACGAGGACTGGCGCCACGACCTCGATGCCATGCACGCCGCCGTCCGCGACGACACCACAGCGGTCTACGTGTGCAACCCAAACAACCCGACAGGAACGTATCGGTCGGCCGCAGATGTTGCGGCTTTCATCGATGCGGTGCCCGACCACGTGCTGGTGGTGGTCGACGAGGCCTATCACGACTACGTAACCGCGGCTGACTACGCCACCACACTGCCCATCGCATCGGAACGGGAAAATGTGGTGGTCACCAGGACGTTCTCCAAGATCTATGGGCTGGCCGGCCTTCGCATCGGATATGCAATAGGCAACTCCGACACCATCGCCAAGCTGAAGACGACCCAGCCACCCTTCTCCGCCAGCTCGATCGCCCAGGTGGCGGCGCTCGAGTCCCTCGCCCACGATGAACAGCTGACCGAGCGCGTCGATGCCAACACCGCGGGGCGGCTCCAGCTCGAGGATGGCCTGACCGAGCGGGGCATCGAGTATGCGCCGAGCCAGGCCAACTTCGTTGCCATGATGGCCGACGAGTCGGCGGATGCTGCAGACCGGCTGCTCAAGGAGGGTGTGATCGTGAGGCCGATGGGGCCGATCATCCGGGTGACCGTCGGCACCGAGGATGAGAATCGTCGCTTTCTGCGCGCACTCGACGCCGTCGGGGTGACGTCATGATGGATCCGAGTCTGTTCGACGACCCCGCGCTCGTTCGCGTCCTGGACAAGGGCGGCGCCGTCGTCGGCGATGAGCCCGGTCTCAGCGAAGACGAACTCGTGGAGATGTACACGCACATGATCAATACGCGGGTCTTCGACCGGCGCGCAACCGCGGCCCAGCGACAGGGTCGCCTTGGCACATTCGCCATTCTCGAAGGGCACGAGGCCATCCAGGTCGGTTCTGCGATGGCGATGCGACCCGACGACTTTGCTTACCCCGGGTACCGCGAGCATGGCGTCCAGATCGCCAGGGGGATGCCGCTGGACGTCGTGCTCTCCTACTGGCGGGGACTGCCGAATGCCGAGTGGGACCAGAAGGTGCACAACCAAATGGTGCTCACCGTCCCGATCGCCACCCACCTGCCCCACGCCGTCGGCCACGCCTATGCCGCCAGACAGCGCGGCGAGGATGTGGTCACCGTCGCCTACCTCGGCGATGGGGGTACTTCGGAGACAGATTTCCACTCCGGGCTCAACTTTGCCGGGGTGTGGAAGACCCCGACCGTGTTCGTCATCTCCAACAACTTCTACGCCATCTCTGTCCCGTACGAGAAGCAGACGGCCTCGGAGACGATCTCACACAAGGCGACGGCATACGGGATGCCGGGGGTTCGGGTCGACGGCATGGATCCGCTGGCCGTGTATGCGGTAACGGTGGACGCCGTCGACCGTGCCGTGGCCGGTGACGGCCCGACCCTGATCGAGGCTGTGTGCTACCGGTACGGTCCGCACGCCACCGCCGACGATCCTCACCTGTATCGGACCCAGGACGAGGAATCGTCATTCCGCCCGTACGACCCGATGCTCAGGATGCGCAGCTATCTGGAGGGCCGCGCCCTGTGGGACGCCGGGCGCCAGGAGGCAGCCGAGCAGTCGGCCACCGCCGAGTTCGACGAGGCGCTGCTGCGGGTCGAGGCCATCGAGCTCCCCGGCCGCGACGACATCGTCAGGCATGCCTACGCCAAGGTTCCACAGCTGCTGGTGGATCAACTCCACGAGATCGAGCGAGCGGCCGGCGAGCCAGAGAGTCAATTCACTCCCGACGAGGTGTGGGTCGCCGGCGATGAGATCGAGCCCGCCGGACCGACCGAGACATGGACGATGGCGGACGCGATCAACGCTGCCCTCCACGAAGCCATGGAGGATGACCCGTCGATGGTGTTGCTCGGCGAGGACGTCGGGGTGGCGGGAGGTGTGTTCCGCATCACCGAAGGCCTGCATGCCAAATTTGGCGATGAACGCGTCATCGACACCCCCGTCAACGAGTCCGGTATCGTCGGCACCGCCATCGGCATGGCGATCTCGGGGAGCCGGGCGGTCGCCGAGATTCAGTTCGAAGGGTTCATCTATCCGGCCTTCGATCAGATCGCCAGCCACCTCGGCCGTGTCCGCTTTCGCTCCCGCGGCCACGCCGGCGTACCGGTCGTAGTGCGGTCGCCCAACGGGGCAGGGATCGGGGCTCACGAACATCACTGCGACAGCCCCGAGGCGTATTTCATGCACGTTCCCGGCATCATCGTGGTTATCCCGTCCACGCCGTACGACGCCAAGGGCCTGCTCGCCGCTGCACTCGCCGGAGACGACCCCGTGGTGTTTCTCGAGCCAAAGGTGCTGTATCGGGCCGGGAAAGAGGAGGTGCCGGCGGGCCGGTACGAGATCCCCATCGGCAAGGCGCGGGTGCGCACCCAGGGGAGCGACCTGACGCTTGTGACCTATGGTGGGATGGTTCCGGTGTCGCTCAAAGCAGCAGATGCGGCCGCCGAAGAAGGGATCGGGGTCGAGGTCATCGACATGCGAACGATCT